>JAFABT010000206.1 GCA_023425905.1 Actinomycetes bacterium
ATCTCGAGGGGCTCGGCCAAGGTCTTGGCGGTGAGGTCGACGATCGCGAGGACTGTGATGACGCCGTTGTCGCGCAGCGCACGACGCTCGGCGAGGGTCGTCTCCGTCGAGCGTCCGACGCCGTGACCGTCGACGTAGACGAGGTCGGCCTGCACCTGCCCAGAGATGGTCGCGCGGCCGTCGACGAGGTCGATCGTGACGCCGTCGCGCCCGATGATGACGCGCTCGGCCGGCACCCCGGTGCGCACCGCGAGCTCGCCGTTGGCGACAAGGTGCTTGGACTCCCCGTGGATGGGCAGGACGTTGCGGGGGCGGACGATGTTGTAGCAGTAGACGAGCTCGCCAGCGCTCGCGTGGCCGGAGACGTGCACCTTCGCGTTGCCCTTGTGCACGACGGTGGCCCCGCGGTCGATGAGCTTGTTGATGATCCCGTAGATGGCGCTCTCGTTGCCCGGGATGAGCGAGCTCGCGAGCAGCACCGTGTCGCCCTCGGTCAACGAGATCTGGTGGTCGCCGTTCGCCATCCGGGACAGCGCCGCCATGGGCTCGCCCTGCGAGCCGGTGCACACGAGGGTGACCTTGTCGTCGGGCAGCGAGTCGAGCTTGGCGGCGTCGACCACGAGGCCACGGGGCACGTTGAGGTACCCGAGGTCGCGGGCGATCCCCATGTTGCGGACCATCGAACGCCCGACGAACCCGACCTTGCGGCCGTGCGCGTGCGCGGCGTCGAGAACCTGCTGGATGCGGTGCACGTGGCTCGCGAAGCTCGACACGATGATCCGGCGCGGCGCAGTCGCGAACACGTGGTCGATCGCCGGGGCGAGCTCGCGCTCAGCCGTCGTGAAACCGGGGACCTCGGCGTTCGTCGAGTCGGTGAGGAACAGGTCGACGCCCTCCTCCCCGAGGCGCGCGAAGTGCCGCAGGTCGGTGATGCGGTCGTCGAGGGGGAACTGATCCATCTTGAAGTCGCCGGTGTTGAGCACGAGACCCGCGCTCGTGCGGATGGCGACGGCCAACCCGTCCGGGATCGAGTGGTTGACGGCGACGAACTCGAGCTCGAACGGCCCCGCCTGGTGCACGTCGCCCGCGGCGACCTGGACCGTCTCGGGTCGGATGCGGTGCTCCTTGAGCTTCGCCTCGATGAACGCGAGGGTCAGCTGGGACCCGATGACGGGGATGTCGCGACGCTCCTTGAGCAGGTACGGCACGCCGCCGATGTGGTCCTCGTGGCCGTGCGTGAGGACGATCGCGTCGATGTCGTCGAGCCGGTCCCGCAGCGAGGCGAAGTCCGGGAGGATCACGTCGATGCCCGGCTGGTGCTCCTCGGGGAACAGCACGCCGCAGTCGACGACGAGCAGACGCCCATCGATCTCGAAGACCGTCATGTTGCGGCCGATCTCCCCAAGGCCGCCGAGCGGGGTGATGCGCAGCGTGCCGGGCGCGAGGGGCGCCGGGCGGGTGAGCGTGCGGCCGTGGGTCGTCTGCATGGTTCTCCTGAGATCGATCGGGTGCGGCACGGCGACGTCCTCGGACATCGCCAGCTGCCCGCGCAGGTTCCCGCACCGCTCGTCGGCCGTGCGGAGGAACGACTCAAGCCAACCGAGGAGCTCCTCGCGGGGCTCGGGCCCGTTCGCCGGGCTCTCGAGCGCGTCCAGAAGCCTACCGTCACGTCACGGCAGTCGGGCGTCGAGCGGCGCGGGTACGCTGACCTGCGGAGTGCCGGGAAGCCTGGTCGGCGACCATTCCGTCGACCCCGAAGGACGCCCATGACCGAGCCCCGATCCCCGCGACCCCCTCGCGCACCCCGGAAGCCGATCCTCGGCCGGCTCACGCCGGGCGCGGAGCGCAACCTCCTCGACACCCTGCGCGGTGAGCGCGTCGGTGGCGTGCTGCTCATGGTGGGGGCGGTCGTCGGGCTGCTCCTCGCCAACGGGCCAGCGGCGGAGTGGTTCGCGGAGGTCTCGCACACCTACGTCGCGATCGGGCCGGTGTCGCTGAGCGTGTCGCACTGGGCCGCCGACGGGTTGCTCGCGATCTTCTTCTTCGTCATCGGCCTCGAGCTCACGCGAGAGTTCCAGGTCGGCGAGCTCCGCCGGATGAGCACCGCGATCGTGCCGATGGTCGGGGCCGTCGGCGGCATGCTCGCACCCGCGCTCATCTACGTCGCGATCAACGCCTCGTCGCCGCGGGGTGACCTCTCGGGGTGGGCCGTGCCGACGGCCACGGACATCGCCTTCGCCGTCGCCGTCCTCGGCCTCGTCGCGAAGGGCCTGCCCGTCGCCGTGCGGGCGTTCCTGCTCACGCTCGCCGTCGTCGACGACCTCCTCGCCATCGTCATCATCGCGATCTTCTTCTCCGATGGAGTCAGCTGGGGGTGGCTCGCGGCCGCGGTCGGGGGCGTCGTCCTGTTCGCCGCGCTCGTCCGGACGCCCGCTGCGCGGTCCCGGTGGATGAGCCTCGTGCTCGTCGTCGTCGCTGTCGGCACCTGGGTCGCGACGCTCAACGCCGGGGTGCACGCGACGCTCGCGGGCGTCGCGCTCGGCCTCGTCGTTCCGGCGGTCACGCGCGGCGACGTCGTCGGCGACGGGAGCAACAGCCTCGCCGAGCGCTTCGAGCATCGGTGGCGTCCGCTGTCCGCGGGGGTCGCCGTCCCGATCTTCGCCCTGTTCACGGCCGGCGTCGTCATCGACCCCGAGCTGCTGGGCAAGGCCGCGGCGGACCCCGTCGCGTGGGGCGTCGTGCTCGGCCTCGTCCTCGGCAAGCCGCTCGGCATCACCGGCGCGACGTGGCTGCTCGTCCGGTTCTCGCGGGCCACCCTCGCCCCGGGGGTGTCGTGGCGGGCGATCGGATCGGTGTCGCTGCTGGCGGGGATTGGCTTCACCGTGTCGCTGCTCATCGGGTCGCTCGCCTTCGCGGGCTCCGAGCGGGCCTCGGAGGTCGTCATTGCGGTCATGCTCGCGTCGCTCGTCTCGGCGTTGCTCGGGGCAGTGGCGCTGCGGCGGCTGGGGGCGGCGGTGCCGGAGCCGGCTGCGGAGGACGGCTCGAGCTGACGGGGTCGCCGCGGCCCGGCCCTGGTCGCAGCGCGCGTGTTCATCAGGGGTTCACCTGGCGGCCTGGCCACCCGGTATCGAACCGTGTCAATATCGAAGCATGTCGAATCCAGTGTGCCCCGTGATGGCACAGCGATGACCGCCGAGACGACCGCGCTCACCGCGACCCCCGGTCGGATGTCCACGCTCGACCGGCTGCTGCCCGTGTGGATCGGGCTCGCGATGATCGCCGGGCTCGCCCTCGGGCGGTTCATCCCGGGCCTCGGCGACACGCTCAGCGCGATGGAGATCAGCGGGATCTCGCTGCCCATCGCGCTCGGCCTGCTCGTCATGATGTACCCGGTGCTCGCGAAGGTCCGCTACGACCGGGTCACCGCCGTGACGGGCGACCGCAAGCTGCTCGTCAGCTCGCTCATCCTCAACTGGCTCGTCGGGCCTGCGCTCATGTTCGCGCTCGCGTGGATCTTCCTGCCCGACCTGCCCGAGTACCGCACCGGCCTCATCATCGTCGGCCTCGCGCGCTGCATCGCGATGGTCGTCATCTGGAACGACCTCGCCTGCGGTGACCGCGAGGCGGCCGCCGTGCTCATCGCCCTCAACTCGGTGTTCCAGGTCATCGCCTTCGCGATCCTCGGCTACTTCTACCTCACCGTGCTGCCGGGGTGGCTCGGCCTCGACACCGCAGGGCTCGACGTGTCGATCCCGCAGATCGCCGGCAACGTCCTCGTGTTCCTCGGCGTGCCGCTCGCCGCGGGCTTCGCCTCGCGATGGATCGGCGAACGCCGCCGCGGACGCACCTGGTACGAGGAGCGGTTCCTGCCGCGCGTCGGCCCGTGGGCGCTCTACGGCCTGCTCTTCACGATCGTCCTGCTCTTCGCGCTCCAGGGCGAGGCCGTCACGTCCCGCCCGCTCGACGTCGCGCGCATCGCCCTGCCGCTGCTCGCGTACTTCGCGGTCATGTGGACGATCGGCATGGTGACCGGCCACGGGCTAAGGCTCGGTTACGCGCGCTCGACGACGCTCGCCTTCACCGCCGCGGGCAACAACTTCGAGCTCGCGATCGCCGTCGCGATCGGCACCTTCGGGGCGACGTCGGGCCAGGCGCTCGCGGGCGTCGTCGGGCCGCTCATCGAGGTCCCCGTGCTCGTCGGACTCGTGTACGTGAGCCTGTGGGCCGGGAGGCGCTGGTTCGCGACGACGACCGCATCGGCCGAGCACGCCGGGCGCACCGGTTACGGCGAGGAGCAGGCATGAGCGCCGTCGGCACCGCCGCACCGGAGTCGACCGCGCCCGGGTGCGCACCGGTGGCCGTCGCCGCCGAGCACGCCATGGGCGCCGCCGCCGCCGTCACCATCGCCGCGAGCCTCAAGGCGCTCGGCGACCCGCTGCGGCTGCGCATGCTCTCCCTCATCGCGTCCTCACCCACGGGCGAGGCGTGCGTGTGCGACCTCGCGACCGTCGCCGACGTCGCCCAGCCGACCGTCTCCCACCACCTCAAGGTGCTCAAGGACGTCGGTCTCCTCACGAGCGAGCGCCGCGGCAGCTGGGTGCACTACCGGGTGCAGCCCGCCCTGCGCGGTGCGGTGACGACGTTGCTCGACTCGTTCGCGCCGGTCGCGCTCGCGGCGGGACCGGGGGAGGGGGCCGCGGTCTCGCGGCCCGGTGAGGCACCGCTTCGCGGGCTCGACGACGCCGAGGACGCCCTCGGTCGCATCACCGCCCGGTTGCGGGACCAGCTGCCGGGCATCGACGCCGAGTCGGTGCTGCGCACCGTGCGCGAGTCCTACACCGCTCTCGCCCGCACGTCCGCCGTCCGGTCCCACCTCGTCGTCAACACCGAGCGCTTCGCCCACCAGCGCCTCGTCGACCTCGAACGGGCCCGCAACGGCGCCGCCTCGTCGCCTCGACCGCAGGTGCTCTTCGTGTGCGTCGCCAATGCGGGCCGCTCTCAGCTCGCGGCCGCGCTGCTTCGCCGCTACGCGGGCGACGCGATTGTCGTCCGCTCCGCCGGGTCCGCCCCCGCGCCCGAGGTCCACGCCGCCGTCCGACCGCTGCTCGCCGAGCTCGGGGTCGAGGAGGGTGCCTTCCCCAAGCCGCTCACCGACGACGCCGTCCGCGCGGCCGACGTCGTCGTCACGATGGGCTGCGGGGACACGTGCCCCGTCCTGCCGGGCATCCGTTACGAGGACTGGGTCGTCGGGGATCCTGCTCTCGCCTCCGAGGCCGGCACCCGCGCCATCCGTGACGAGATCGACCGGCGCGTGCGCGCGCTGCTCGCCGACCTGCTGCCCGAGCTCGACCTGCCCACCATCTCCTGACCGTCGTCACCCCACGCCTTGCCCGCCCTGCTCCGCTGACCCACCCGAGGACTCACCATGACCGATGCCACCAAGCCCTCCGCCCTGTTCGTCTGCATCCACAACGCCGGCCGCTCCCAGATGGCCGCGGGCTACCTGCGCGCGCTGTCCGGCGGCGCCGTCGAGGTCCGCTCCGCCGGCTCGATGCCTGCCGACCAGATCAACCCCGTCGCCGTCGAGGCCATGCTCGAGGAGGGCATCGACATCCGCGCCGAGGTCCCCAAGGTCCTCACCGACGACGCGGTCAAGGCGTCCGACGTCGTCATCACTATGGGCTGCGGCGACGCCTGCCCGTACTACCCCGGCAAGCGGTACGAGGACTGGGTGCTCGCCGACCCGGCCGGCCAGGGCATCGAGTCCGTCCGGCCCATCCGCGACGAGATCCGCGGACGGGTGCTCGGGCTGCTAGCCGAGCTCGGGGTGGAGCCGGTCGAGGTCGGGATGCAGTGAGCACAGCGCACAGGGGGGCGCGCGGAACTGAGTGCGCGTCGGAGCCAGTGCCGGCGATCCGCGTCAGCAGTCGCCAGCGGCAATGCGATAGCGGTGATGAACCTTCTCGACCGAAGCGCGACCACGAACGAGATACTCGACCTGGATCTGGCTGACGACCGTGTCGAGCGTGGCCTGGGACGGCTCAAAGAAGGAGATCAGGGAGGCCTCGTCTCCGCTGGCGACCACGTAGCCCTCAGCTGGAAGGCTGCGCGCGAAGACTCGGGCCTCACCGCCCAGGGGCTCGTCCGTCGGCCAGGCGCCGTAGCCGAGTCTTGTCCCTGTCTGGCCCTGCAGACCGTCAACGAGGTGCTCCTCGCCGCCGAGATTCTCCCCTTCGGCAGTCACGCGATCGATCGTGACGTCGCGGTCCCCCTTGTTGCGGAAGATCGTGGTGAAGTACACCCTCTCCCCGGTTGCTGCCGGGATGCAGACCTCGAACGCGCCGTCGGGCATGCGAGGCCCCACCAATGGGCCCTTGGCATCGGGAGCGCATCCTGCGCCTACCGCCAGGAGGGCAAGAGCAGCGAGAATCGACTGCGCGCGTCCGTGCTTCACTTGAACGGTTTGTCCTGATTGCTGCTAGGTCTTTGATCGTCGAAAGGCTAGGCGATCTGGAACTTGTTGTCGATACGCCGAGATCATCATGTGGGTTGGCAAACGAGGGGTACGGTAGGAGACAGGCGAGGGTGCGACGGAGGGCTGGAGCGCCGGTGACCAGGTGGGGCGCATCGCGCATCGACCGCGCAGTTGAACTCGTCGATCACCACCGCGAGGGGTTCAGGGTCGAGCGGCTCTGCCGCGAGCCGCAGGTCATCTTTAGCACTTACTGCGCGGCCAAGGAGACCCTGCTCAACTCTGCGTGGTCAGTCCATGACGTGGGGAGTTGAGACGTGACGCAGTGCGGGTCGGCCACCGTGTCGATCTGAGCCATGTCGCCGGCGGCAAGGCCACCAACGATCCGTCCGGCCGGCCCGCGACGAGATCCGCGGCCGCGTGCTCGGACTGCTCGCGGAGCTCGCAGTAGAGCCGGTGGAGGTCCGCGGCGATCGCGCGAGAGGCTAGGACTTATCCCCGATGAGCTTGATGATCGCGGCCGACCGGGCCTCACGGGTTGCGACGCGATTCTGGGCCATAACGGAGTACTCACCGCCAGCGGCGAGCTTGCGGCTGAGGGTCGTGAACTTGGCCCGCTCGTCAGGGGTCAGTACTCGGTGCTTGCGACGGGCGCTGGAGTTCTCTTGCGTCATGACGTCTCCTCGGCCTCGCTCGGAGCGTAGGTCCTCAATGCTATGCCGACAAGTGCGGTGGCGACCAGAGACGGGGCTGTCCGCCCGAGCGCGTCGAGGACTTCGAATGCGTCCTCGGGAGGCATATCGTCGAGCTCGCTCTTGAGCCGGTGGTACTCGGCCCACCAGGCCTCGAAGTCGCGGTCCTCGATGACTGCGTCGCGCATCAGCTCGGCGGTCGCCCTCTCCGCGCGCCTGAGCTTGCGAGCGATCTTCTTGTCCGCCTCGATCCGCCGGTTCACGCCCCACAGTGCGATCCCAGCGGCGAGGGCGGCCATGAGGCCGGCGAAAGCCGTCGACGTCGAGAACGCCTCGAGCCAGGTGCGGGGCTCCCAGGGGCCAACCATCGAGGCGACCTCCATCACGTGCCCGATCACTTCGGTTCCCCGGTCGGAGCGACAGGCTCGAGGACGTTGGCTGTGCGCACGGACGAATCGTGCCGGTCCCGTCTGGCCCATGTCGATGGGCTACCACTCGACTGACGGGGCAGTGGGAGCATGGATGCCATGACCACACTCGACCGCCTCACCGCCGACCTCACGACGTCGATGAAGGCCCGCGACGCCTTCCGCACGAACACCCTGCGGCAGATCATCGCCGCGGTGCGCACCGAGGAGACCGCAGGCTCCGCGAAGCGTGAGCTCACCGAGGAGGAGATCCTCAAGGTGCTCGCCCGCGAGGTGAAGAAGCGCCGCGAGTCGGTGCAGATCTACACCGACGCCGGCGCCTCGGACCGCGCGAAGACCGAGGCCGACGAGGCGGAGCTCATCGAGACGTACCTGCCGACGCGCCTCACGGCCGCCGAGCTCGAGACGCTCGTCGACGCCGTCATCGCCGACCTCGGGGCGTCCTCGATGAAGGACATGGGCGGCGTCATGAAGGAGGCCACGGCTCGCGCGGACGGTCGCGCCGACGGTGGCGCACTGTCCGCGCTCGTGAAGTCGCGGCTCGCCGGCGCCTGACCCGATGAGCACCGCAGCGGGGCCGGGCACGCTCGTCCACTCCGGCGTCCTCGTCCGGGACCGCACCATCACCGTCCCGGTCGACTGGGCTGCGCCCGAGCGACTCGGCACGATCGAGGTGTTCGCCCGAGAGATCGTCGACCCGAGCCGCGACTCCGAGGATCTCCCGCTGCTGCTCTTCCTCCAGGGTGGACCCGGTGGTGCTTCGCCGCGGCCGGGTGGCTCCGGCTGGTGGACGGCGGCCCTCAAGGACTACCGCGTCGTCCTCCTCGACCAGCGCGGCACGGGGCGGTCCGCTCCCGTGCAC
>JAFABT010000241.1 GCA_023425905.1 Actinomycetes bacterium
CCTTCGGCCTCTGCGCGCTCGCGGTGCTCGTCCTGCTCCGCCCGGACCCGCTGCTGCTCGCCCGCCGTCGCGCCGGCACCCCGCCCGCACCACCGGTCAACCCGTGGCGGACCCTCGGGGCGGGCTGGGCCGCGATCCGGGCCTCCCGGCCGGCGTCGCTCGGTCTGCTCACGATCGCGACGAGCCACCTCACGATGGTCGCGCTCATGGTGATGACCCCCGTGCACATGGACCACCACGGGGCTCCGCTGCACGCGGTGCTCGGTGTCATCTCCCTCCACATCGCGGGGATGTACGCGCTGTCGCCCGTCTTCGGCATCGCGTCGGACCGGTTCGGTCCGTTGCGGGTGCTCTGGGTCGGGGCGGTGCTGCTCGTCCTCGCCGCGGTGCTCCTCGTCGACGCGCCGGGAAAGGGCGGGACGCAGCTCACGGTGGCCCTCGTCGTCCTCGGACTGGGCTGGTCGGCGGGGATCGTCTCGGGGTCCTCCCTCGTCGCCTCCGGCGTCGGCCCGGGGCAGACCACTGCCGTGCAGGGGACGAGCGACGTGACGATGAACGTCGCCGGGGCGCTCGGGGGAGTCCTCGCGGGCGTCGTCGTCTCGACGTGGAGCTTCGGCCTGCTGGCCGGGATGTTCCTCTGCCTGCTCGCGGCCTACGTCGTGGCGCTCGTCGTGCTCGGCCTGCCCCGACGGGCCAGCACCCCCTCGGTCGGCTGACGGCCGCGTCAGCCCTGTGACGGCCGTGCGAGCCCGGTCGCGATCTGCGCCATGACGGAGGAGTCGGCGAGCGTCGTCGCGTCGCCGACGTCGCGGTGCTCGGCGACGTCGCGGAGCAGCCGGCGCATGATCTTGCCCGACCTCGTCTTGGGCAGCTCGGCGACGACGAGGATCGAGCGCGGCTTGGCGATCGGGCCGATCTCCTTCGCGACGTGGGCGCGCAGCTCCGCGACGACGTCGGACGTGTCGTCCCCGTGCGCCGCGCTCGCGTCGCCGCGCAGGATGACGAACGCGACGACGGCCTGACCCGTCGTCTCGTCGCTCGCCCCGACCACCGCTGCCTCGGCGACCGCCGGGTGGGAGACGAGCGCGGACTCGATCTCCGTCGTCGAGAGCCGGTGCCCGGAGACGTTCATGACGTCGTCGACGCGGCCGAGCAGCCAGATGTCGCCGTCGTCGTCCTTCTTCGCGCCGTCACCCGCGAAGTAGATGCCGGGGAACCGCGACCAGTACGTGTCCCGGAACCGGTCGAGGTCGCCCCAGATGCCCCGGAGCATCGCGGGCCACGGCTCGGTGAGGACGAGGTACCCGCCGCCGCCGTCGGGGACGGGCTGGGCCTCGTCGTCGACGACGGTCGCGGCGATCCCGGGCAGCGGCGTCTGCGCGGAGCCGGGCTTGGCGACCGTCACGCCGGGCAGCGGCGAGATCATGATCGCGCCCGTCTCGGTCTGCCACCACGTGTCGACGACGGGCGTGCGGTCCGAGCCGATGACGCGGCGGTACCACACCCACGCCTCGGGGTTGATCGGCTCCCCGACCGAACCCAGGACACGCAGCGAGGACAGGTCGTAGCGGCCCGGGATCTCCTCACCCCACTTCATGCACGTGCGAATCGCGGTCGGTGCGGTGTAGAGGATCGAGACGCGGTAGCGCTCGACGATCTCCCACCAGCGCCCGGTGTGCGGGGTGTCCGGCGTGCCCTCGTAGATCACCTGGGTGGCGCCGTTGAGGAGCGGCCCGTAGACGACGTACGAGTGCCCGGTGACCCAGCCGACGTCGGCCGTGCACCAGTAGACGTCGGTCTCGGGCTTGAGGTCGAAGACGTCGCGGTGGGTCGCGGCGACCTGGGTGAGGTAGCCGCCGGTCGTGTGGAGGATGCCCTTGGGGCGACCCGTCGTGCCCGAGGTGTAGAGGATGAACAGCGGGTGCTCCGCCTCGACCCACGCGGGGACGTGGTCGATGTCCGCGTCCGCGAGCGCGTCGTGCCACCACACGTCGCGGCCCTCGGTCCACGGCACGTCCTGGCCGGTGCGTCGCACGACGAGCACGTGGGTGACGGAGTCCGCGCCCTTCGCGAGCGCCTCGTCGACCGCGGGCTTGAGGGAGCTCGGCGCCCCGCGACGGAAGCCGCCGTCGGCCGTGACGACGAGGCGCGCCTGGGCGTCCTCGATGCGGGAGTGCAGCGCCTCGGCCGAGAACCCGCCGAACACGACGGAGTGCGGTGCACCGAGGCGCGCGCAGGCGAGCATCGCGACGACCGCCTCGGGGATCATCGGCAGGTAGATCGCGACGCGGTCGCCCGTCCGCACGCCGAGCGCGGCCATCGCGTTGGCCGCGCGGGACACCTCGCGTTGCAGGTCGGCGTAGGTGAGGGTGCGGGAGTCGCCCGGCTCGCCATCGAAGTGGATCGCGACGCGGTCCCCGTGGCCCGCCTCGACGTGCCGGTCCACGGCGTTGTAGGCCGCGTTGAGGGTGCCGTCGGCGAACCACCGGGCGACGGGTGCCTCCGACCAGTCGAGGGTCTCGGTGAACGGCTTGCGCCACGTGAGCAGTTCGCGGGCGCGTCCGGCCCAGTACTCCGCGTGGTCTGCGTCGGCGTCTGCGTAAGCCTCCGGCCCGACGTTCGCGGTGCGGACGAACTCGGGGCCGGGCGGGAAGCGGCGCTCCTCGGTCGAGAGGTTCTCGAGCGCGGGCGCGTGGTGCGGGTCCAGGGTCACGGGTGCTCTCCGTCGCAGCGTCGTCGGTGCGTGCGGGCGGCGCCCGCCCTCGAAATCTAGCCCGTTGGGGGACCTTGGTCCCACCTGGAGAGGGTGCCGTCTCACCCCTTCACCCGCTGCGGCGGTGCGCGGTGACCTAGGTCCTGAGGCAGTGGTCGTCGCGGGCCGGATCCTTGGTCGAACCGACGACGTCGTCGATGTTCCTCGACGTCCGGGATGGCCTATCTCTCAGCGGCGTTGGAGGAGACCGATGAACTGGCTCGACAAATCGCGCACGATCGCCCCGCCCGGGTTCAACCGGTGGCTCGTGCCGCCTGCGGCGCTCGCGGTCCACCTCTCCATCGGACAGGTCTACGCGTTCTCGGTCTTCAAGAACCCGCTCATCGAGCACTTCGAGGTCGGCCACACGCAGATCGCGGTGATCTTCTCGATCGCGATCGTCATGCTCGGGCTCTCGGCCGCGTTCGGCGGCAAGTGGATGGAGCGCAACGGCCCCCGCAAGGCCATGGTGCTCGCCTCGGTGTTCTGGGTGACGGGCTTCCTCGTCGGCGCACTCGGCGTGCACCTCGGGCAGCTGTGGATCCTCTATCTGGGCTACGGCGTCATCGGTGGCATGGGGCTCGGCATCGGCTACATCTCCCCGGTGTCGACGCTCATCAAGTGGTTCCCGGACCGTCCGGGCCTCGCGACGGGTCTGGCGATCATGGGCTTCGGCGGCGGCGCGCTCGTCGCGTCCCCGCTCACGGCGCTGCTCCTCGAGCAGTACGCGGACAAGGCCGCGGACGCGATCGTCCCGACGATGCTCACGCTCGCGGCGATCTACGCCGTCCTCATGACGATGGGTGCCGTCGTCATCCGCGTCCCCGCCCCGGGCTGGAAGCCGGAGGGCTACACGCCGCGGTCGAACGCGAAGGCCATGCAGACCGACGCGGACGTGCGCGTGGGCAAGGCCGTGCAGACCCCGCAGTTCTACCTCCTGTGGATCGTGCTCTTCACGAACGTCACGGCCGGCATCGGCATCCTCGAGCAGGCCTCGCCGATGATCCAGGACTTCTTCCCGACCGTGACGGCGGCGACCGCTGCCGGCTTCGTCGGGCTGCTCTCGCTCGCGAACATGGGCGGACGCGTCGGTTGGTCGACGGTGTCGGACGCCCTCGGGCGCAAGCGGACGTACGTCATGTACCTCGGCGTCGGCGCACTGCTGTACGGCACGCTCGCCGGGCTGGGCACAGGCCTGCACGTCGGCGTGTTCGTCGTCTCGGTGTTCTTCATCGTGAGCTTCTACGGTGGCGGGTTCGCGACGATCCCGGCGTACCTCAAGGACCTCTTCGGCCAGCTCGAGGTGGGTGCTATCCACGGTCGTCTGCTCACGGCGTGGTCGGCTGCGGGCGTCGCCGGGCCGCTCATCGTCAACGGCATCGCCGACTACCAGACGTCCCAGGGCGTCAAGGGCGCAGGTCTGTACACCCCGTCGCTCGTCGTCATGACGGGCGTGCTCGCGGTCGGCTTCATCGCGAACCTTCTCGTCCGGCGCGTGAACGAGAAGTACCACGAGCCCGTCATGACCATCGAGGACATCCCAGGCGCCGAGGCGATCGAGGCCGCCGAGGTCGCCGACCAGACCGTCGTCACTGCAGGAGAGGAGCACTGACATGAGCTCGACGACACCGAAGGACGACGCTCCCCGCGTCTCCGCTCTCATCACCCCGCTCGCGATGGGTCTGTGGGTCCTCGTCGGAGGCCTCCTCGCCTATGGCGTGACCATGACGGTCATCAAAGCAGCCGCGCTCTTCAACTGACCCGCGCAGGACCGGAACAGACGACGACCCCGTGGGGTTGGGCACGAGCATGAGCACGCTCTTCGCGCCCCTCACCCTGCGGGGTCTCGTCGTCCCCAACAGGGTCTGGCTCGCCCCGATGTGCCAGTACTCCGCGGTCGACGGCCACGTGACCGACTGGCACCTCGTCCATCTCGGTGCACGCGCCGCCGGCGGCTTCGGTCTCCTCCTCGCGGAGGCCACGGCCGTCGTCCCGGAGGGTCGCATCACGCCGCAGGACGCGGGGCTCTGGCACGACGCGCACGTCGACTCGTGGCGTCGGGTGACGGACTTCGTCCACGCCCGCGGCGCTCGCATCGGGGTGCAGCTCGCGCACGCCGGCCGCAAGGCCTCGACGTACCGGGGGTTCCCCGGTGAGCCGACGGGCGCTGTCCCGCTGGCCGAGGGTGGCTGGACGACGGTGGGCGCGGGCGTCGAGCCCTTCCCCGGTCTGCCGGCGCCCGGCGAGCTCGCGACCGAGCAGGTCGCCGCGCTCCCGGGCGTCTTCGCCGCGGCGGCACGACGTGCGATCGAGGCAGGATTCGACACGGTCGAGGTGCACGCCGCGCACGGCTACCTGCTTCACCAGCTGCTCTCGCCGCTCACGAACCAACGGGACGACGTCTACGGCGGCAGCCCAGAGAACAGGATGCGTGCGCTCGTCGAGGTCGTCGCCGCGGTGCGCGCGGTGCTGCCCGCGGTCGCGCCCCTCCTCGTGCGGGTGTCCGCGACGGACTGGACCGAGGGCGGCCTCACGGTCGCGGACGTCGCCGCGGTCACCGCGACGCTCGCGGAGCATGGCGTGGACCTCGTCGACGTCTCGACGGGCGGGCTCGTCCCGGCCGACATCCCCGTGGGGCCCGGCTACCAGGTGCCCGCCGCGAGGGAGGTGCGCGCGGTGTCGGGCCTTCCGGTCGGGGCCGTCGGGCTCCTCACGGACGCCCGCCAGGCCGAGGCGCTGCTCGACGCGGGTGACGCCGACGTCGTCCTCCTGGGACGCGTGGCCCTGCGCGACCCGTCGTGGCCGCTGCGGGCCGCGCACGAGCTCGGCGCCGACGTCCCGGCGCACCAGGTGCTCGCGGGTGCGGCGGACGTCCTCGTCGGGGCGGCGCCCGTCACCGGCTGGCAGGCGCAGTACGCCCGGGGGACGTGGGCCTGAGCCCTGCGCGTCAGATCGTGTGCGTCCCGACGTCCGCGTCGGCGGATCCCGTGACCTCGCCCGCCTCGACGCGGGCCGCGTGCTCGACCGCGGCGGCGACGCGGCTCGTCACCTCGGGGTGGAACACGGACGGGACGATGTACGTCGGGTTGAGCTCGTCGGCGTCGACGACGTCCGCGAGCGCGTAGGCGGCGGCGAGCAGGAGCGCGTCGGTCACCTTGTGGCTGCCGGCGTCGAGCAGGCCCCGGAACACGCCGGGGAACGCGAGCACGTTGTTGATCTGGTTGGCGAAGTCCGACCGGCCGGTGCCGACGACCGCCGCGTGCTGGGCGGCGTCGTCGGGGTCGACCTCGGGGCGCGGGTTGGCGAGCGCGAAGACGATCGAGTCGGGCGCCATCGTCGCGACCTCGTCGCCTGTGATGACGTCGGGGGCGCTCACCCCGATGAAGACGTCGGCCCCCGCGAGCGCGGCGCCGACGGTCCCGGTGACCCCGCGCGGGTTCGTGTGCTCGGCGGTCCAGCGCAGCTGGTCGGTGAGCCCGGGGCGCGCCGGGTGGACGACGCCGTCGATGTCGGCGACGACGACGTCGCGGGCCCCCGCGCGCAGCAGGAGCTTGAGCACCGCGGTGCCGGCCGCGCCCGCGCCCGACAGGACGATCCGCACGTCCTCGATGCGCTTGCCGACGACCTTGAGCGCGTTCGTGAGGGCCGCGAGGGCGACGATCGCGGTGCCGTGCTGGTCGTCGTGGAAGACGGGGATGTCGAGCTCGGCGCGCAGGCGGCGCTCGACCTCGAAGCAGCGCGGGGCGGAGATGTCCTCGAGGTTGATGCCCGCGAACACGGGGGCGATCGCGACGACCGTGCGCACGATCTCGTCGACGTCCGTCGTGTCGAGGGCGATCGGGAACGCGTCGATGTTCGCGAAGCGCTTGAAGAGCACCGCCTTGCCCTCCATGACGGGCAGTGACGCGAGCGGCCCGATGTCGCCGAGACCGAGCACCGCGGTGCCGTCCGTGACGACCGCGATCGTGTTGCGTTTGATCGTGAGGCGGCGGGCGTCCTCGGGGTGGGCCGCGATGGCCTCGCACACGCGGGCGACTCCGGGGGTGTAGGCCATCGACAGGTCGTCGCGGTTGCGCAGCGGCACCTTGGGTTCGATCGACAGCTTGCCGCCGAGGTGCATGAGGAAGGTGCGGTCCGAGACCCGGTCGACGAGGACGCCGTGGAGCGCGCGCAGCGCGGTGACGACCTCGGCGGCGTGCTCGTCGCCGCGCGTCGCGCACGTGAGGTCGACGGTCATCCGGTCGTGTTCCGAGGCCGTGACGTCGAGGGCCGTGACGATCGCGCCGGTCTGCTCGATCGACGTCGTGAGGTCGCTCACCGCGGTGGGCCGCGCCTCGACGTGCATGCGGACGGTGATCGAGGACGAGATGCTCGGCGCCGAGGTCATGGAGCCACTGTGCCACCGGGGGTGCGGGGATGCGTGGTGGGGGCGAGAGGCACCGGTAACGTCGGTGTCAAAGCCGAGCCGCGCGATACCGAGCGTGGAGACCGTCGACAAGGTACGACGACGCCGTCGGCCTGCTCGTCTCCGCGCGTCGCGACCATGAGGTCTGCGGTCCTGCCGGCCCGAATTGATCAATTGGCACGCTATGACCCACGACCCGCCCCTGATCTAGTAGCGTCCTGCCCTGGGGCATCGAGCTCCCGCTCGCCCAGGGAGAGTGCATTCCCCGGGAGAGTTCAACCTAAGGGAGAGCTCATGGCAATCAGTAGGCGAGTAGTATCGATCGCTATCGCATCAACCCTGCTCGGGAGCGTTCCAGTCGCAGCCTATGCGGCTAGCGAGATCAAGTCGAGCATCACCGCGTCCAGCGCATGGACCTACAAGGCGCGTACGGGTGTCGCGGTGAAGGACACCGCTGGAGATGGGATGCGCGCAGACGCCGATTACCGTCGGGGGTCGACGACCGCGACCATCCAGACCGTGAGCGCGAAGGGCGGGAAGGATGACGTCCAGTACACCGGCACGAGTTCCACGAAGGCCGTGATGATCAAGGCTTGCAGGCGGAACAACAATCCACTCCAGGGAAATGCCTGCGACAGTTGGAGGACCCTGTAGGTCATGCTGATTCGTGATCGCAGGAGACCGCGGGCGACCGGGGTGCGTGGAGACGACGACGGCGTCTCTGTCGAGGATCTCGGGTGTCGCTTCGGCGCACGGGTCCTCTATGAGGGCGTGACGTTCTCCGTCCGTCGGGGCGAATCCATGGCGATCACGGGCGAGACCGGGAGCGGGAAGAGCACCCTGCTCGCACTGCTCTCGGGGATGATGCGGCTGCGCCAGGGCGAGGCCCGGATCGAGGGCCTCGCCCTGCGCAGCGCGAGCGCCGCGCAGCTGGCTCGGATGCGCCTGTCGGCAGTCGGCATCGTCCACCAGCATGGCGAGCTCGTCCCGACGCTCACCGCTGTGGAAAACGTCATGGTGCCGATGCTCCTTGCGCGGCAGCGCTCGTGGGACGAGGCGAGGCGTCGCGCTGTCGCTCTGTGCGAGAGGTTCGGCGTGGAGTCGCTCACCATCCCGGCCGAGTCCTTGTCGGGGGGTGAGCGGCAGCGCGTCGCACTCGCACGTGCACTCGCGAACGAGCCCGCGGTACTTCTCGCTGATGAGCCGACAGCGTCGCTCGACACGTCGACCCGAGACCTTGTGGCGCAGGAGATCTTCGGCCTCGCGCACTCGGGCGAATGTGCAGTTCTCGTCGTCACGCATGACCCCGCCGTGGCGTCCTGGGCCGGCACGACGGCGCACCTTGCCGACGGTGGCGTGAGAGTGATGCGCGGGAATGCGTGACCTCATCCGGGAGGCGGTCCTGGGTGGCCGCGCAGAAGGACGACTGTGGCGATGTGCGGTCGCGGTCGTCGTGGGGTTCTCGTCGCTGGTCGTCGGGCTCTACCCGATAGCCGACGCCGTGTACGACGCGCGCCTTGCGCGGGATGCCGCGCGCACCCCGCTCGCGTGGGAGGACGATTCGCCGCCCCTGTCGCCCGGCGCTGACGACCCGCGGCCCTGGTTCAACCTCACCTTTGCCATGTCAGCGACGGACTCGATCCACGTCCTGTCCTTCGCGCCGCCGACCGCCGATGCCGCGCCGCCCCCGCCGGGACTTCCCCGCTGGCCCGGGCCCGGAGAGGTCTTCGCGACGAGGGCGGTCCTCGACCTTCCGCAAGGACCGGAGTTTGCACGCGCATACGGGACGGTGGTCGGCGTCGTCGATCCGGCGACGCTTGCCGATCCAGGTGACCGCCTGCTCTACGTCGGCCTCGACCGGGCGCGGCTGCACCCGCCGGGGTTCTGGTTCCCCGTGCACGGGTTCGGCGCACCGGTGAGCGAGAGTGGCGACGTCGGCTTCCTCGGGGGATCCCTCACCCAGGCGCCACGCGAGTCGTTGTGGCTGGGCCTCACTCTCTTCGGTCTCGCGCCAGGTCTGCTGCTCACCGGGGTCGTCCTGCGCTTGGGCGGCGACCGACGGGACAGGGCCGTCCTCGTCCTGAGAGCGCTGGGGGCGGGGCGTTCGGCAATCGCGCGGGCTGTCGTAAGGATGCTCGTTGGCCCTGTGCTCCTCGGGTCCATGGTGGGATACCTGGTCGTCCTGGCGGCGAGCACACGCGAGTGGACGATGCCTCTCGTCTCGTACACGTTCGCCGCGGCGGACATCCGGGCAGGGCTCCCAGCAGCAGGCCAGGCCGTCGCGACCTTCGCGGCGTTGGTGCTGGTGGCCGGAGTGCTTCTCCACCTTCCTCGACGACGCCCGACGACCGGGCCGAACATCGTCGTGCACGACGCGCGGCCCCGCACGCGCATCCTCTGGGTCGCGCTCGGAGCGATCGTCGTCGCGAACTGGGCGCACGTCGCGTTTCACGAGTCGAGCCCTCTCATTGCGCTCTACGTCCGCCTGGTGTGCGCGGCGCTCGTCGTCGGGCTGCTCGCACCCGCCGCCGCGCCGCTCGTCGCCTGGCTGGCTCGCGCGGTGGTCGCTGTCGCGCGACTGACCGGGAGCGCAGGGGCGCTGGTCGCAGGCCGTGATCTTGCGCGACACAGCCGGGCGGCCGTTCGGGTGAGCACGGTGGCCAGCATGCTCATCGTCCTCGGCTTTCAGGCTCAGACGCTGATCGCCGAGGGCGATCTCCAGGTGCGCGAGGCCGGGCGGTCCTACACCGCCAACGATGGCCGGGTCCTCCAGATCGAGGCGGTGGCCACAGCGGACACGGCGTGGGTGACGGCCATTCTCGCCGCCAACGAGGCTGACTTCGGCGTCCTCGTCCTGGGACCGCGAGGTGACGACATCATCCTCGCAGGGCACTGCCACGACCTCACCACCGCCCTCACGGCGTGCCCCGCTCGTGAGGGCGGGACGGTGGCGGACCTGAGTCTCATTCGCCCGGAGCTTGGGCTCTACGGCGTCGCCGGTGACACGCGCGTCGTCACGCTGGACGGGGCCGAGCCCGGGCTCGGGGCTCCGCAGCAGGGCGACACGATTCTCTTCGTGACGCGGGACGGGACGCCGGTCGACGCCCCCGGGGTGATCGCGCGCCTGGCGCAGGAGGTGCACCCCGTGCCCGTGGTCGCTGCAGTGGGCCAGAGCTCGGTCGTCGGAGCGGTTGAGGGCGCGGAGCCCACGGAGTGGATCACTGTCGGGATGCTCTTCGCGACGGTGCTGGCGCTGAGCACGGCACTGTTCGCACTGCTGCTTGAACTCGTCCGTTCCGAGGTGCGCGTGCGGTCCTACTTCACCTGGGCACGTCGGCGCGACGTCGTCGCATTCGCTGCGTGGAGCGTCGGTGCGCCCACCCTGCTCGCCGTCGTGCTGGGGATCACGGCGGGTGTCGGCCTCATCGCGTCTGCCGCGCAGGACCCGGCGAGCTTCACGACCGTCTCAGCGGCGGGCGTCGGGTCGATCGCGTTGGCGGGCCTCGCGGCGTCCGTGGCCGGGACGGCGGTTGCGGCGGTGGTCACGGGGCGGATGCACGCACGACGGGCGCGTTAAGGCGCCCGGGACGTCCGGTCAGGTGCCGGGCGGCACGCCCGCTCAGTCCTCGCCGAGCGCCCAGCGCATCGGTGCGAGCTTCGCCTCGGACTCGGCGAGCTCGGCC
>JAFABT010000245.1 GCA_023425905.1 Actinomycetes bacterium
CTGCGTGGGTCTCGCGGGCCTCGTCGAGGGGAATCGTGAAGAGGCCTGCGACCTCGACCGCGGGGGCGTGCTCGTGCTCGTCCGGCAGGGGGACGCCCGCGCCGGGGGCGCAGGTCTCTGCCGTGACGCCGAGGCGCAGCACAGGGACCTTCCGGGCCGTGCACAGGTCAGCGAGGCGGACCTCCTCCGAGCGCGGCACCGCGACGAGGACGCGCGCGGTCGACTCCGACAGCAGCGCCTCGAAGTCGGTGAGCCGGTCCCGCTCGCGCAGGGCCGTGAGGTCGACCGAGACGCCGACGCCGTAGCGCAGCGAGGACTCGAGGAGCCCCTGGATGAGCCCGCCCTCGGACAGGTCGTGGGCGGAGTCGACGAGCCCGTCGCGGGCCGCCTGCGCGAGCACCTCCGCGAGCGCACGCTCGGCGGCGAGGTCGACGCGCGGCGGCACTCCCCCGAGGTGGGAGTGGACGACGTCGGCCCAGGCGGAGCCGTCGAGCTCGGGGCGCGTCGTGCCGAGGAGGTAGACCGCGAGGCCCGGGGCCGTCCAGCCGGAGCGGACGGCGCGGGTGACGTCGTCGAGCACGCCGAGGACGCCGACGACGGGGGTCGGGTGGATCGAGGAGTCGATCTGCCCGGGCTCACCCGTGCCGTTGTAGAGGGAGACGTTGCCGCCCGTGACGGGCGTGCCGAGCTCGGCGCAGCCGTCCGCGAGGCCCTCGATCGCCTCGACGAGCTGCCACATCGAGTCGGGGTCCTCAGGCGAGCCGAAGTTGAGGCAGTCCGTGATCGCGAGCGGGCGGGCACCCGTCGTCGCGACGTTGCGGTAGGCCTCGGCGAGCGCGAGCTGGGCGCCGGTGCGCGGGTCGAGCTTCGCGTAGCGGCCGTTCGCGTCAGTCGCGAGGGCGATGCCGAGGTTCGTCGACTCGTCGACGCGGATGACGCCCGCGTCGTCGGGCTGGGCGAGGGCCGTGTTGCCCTGGACGTAGCGGTCGTACTGGTCGGTGACCCACGCCTTGGAGGCGAGGTTGGGCGAGCCGAGCAGGCGCAGCACGGTCGCGCGCAGCTCCTCACCCGTCTCGGGCCGGGCGAGGCCTGCCGCGTCGACGGTGTCCGCATTGAGCGCGTCCTGCCACGCCGGGCGGGCGTACGGGCGGTCGTAGACGGGGCCCTCGTGCGCGACGGTGCGCGGGTCGACGTCGACGATGCGCTCGCCGTGGTGGTCGATCGTGAGGCGGCCGGAGTCGTTGACCTCGCCGATGACGGCGGTCTCGACGTCCCACTTGGTGGTGATCGCGAGGAACTCCTCGAGCTTGTCGGGCGCGACGACGGCCATCATGCGCTCCTGCGACTCCGACATGAGGATCTCGCCGGCGTTGAGCGTCGGGTCGCGCAGCAGGACGTCGTCGAGCCACACGTGCATGCCGCCCTCGCCGTTCGAGGCGAGCTCGCTCGTCGCGCAGGAGATGCCCGCGGCGCCGAGGTCCTGGATGCCCGCGACGACCTGGGCCGCGTACAGCTCGAGGCAGCACTCGATGAGGACCTTCTCCATGAAGGGGTCGCCGACCTGCACCGAGGGGCGCTTCGCGGGGACGCCGTCCTCGAAGGTCTCCGAGGCGAGGATCGAGGCGCCGCCGATGCCGTCACCGCCCGTGCGGGCACCGAAGAGGACGACCTTGTTGCCGACGCCCTCCGCGTTGGCAAGGTGGATGTCTTCGTGGCGCAGCACGCCGATGCACAGGGCGTTGACGAGCGGGTTGCCCTGGTAGGACGCGTCGAAGACGAGTTCGCCACCGATGTTCGGCAGACCGAGGGAGTTGCCGTAGCCGCCGACGCCCGCGACGACGCCGTGGACGACGCGGCCCGTGTCGGGGTGGTCGACGTCGCCGAAGCGCAGCTGGTCCATGACCGCGACGGGGCGCGCGCCCATCGAGATGATGTCGCGGACGATGCCGCCGACGCCCGTCGCCGCACCCTGGTACGGCTCGACGAACGACGGGTGGTTGTGGGACTCGACCTTGAACGTCACGGCCCAGCCGTCACCGATGTCGACGACGCCGGCGTTCTGGCCGATGCCGACGAGGAGGTGCTTCTTCATCTCCTCCGTCGTCTTCGCGCCGAACTTCGACAGGTGCACCTTGGAGGACTTGTAGGAGCAGTGCTCCGACCACATGACGGAGTACATCGCGAGCTCGGCGGCCGTGGGGCGGCGGCCGAGGAGGTCGCGGATCTGCTGGTACTCCTCGGGCTTGAGGCCGAGCTCGGCGAAGGGCTGCACCTCGTCGGGGGAGGCCGCGGCGCGGGCGACGGTGTCGAGGTGGTGCGTGGGCGCGGTCATCGAATCCCTCGTTCGTGGTGTGGCGCTCGCGGTGAGCCGGCGTCGTCCGCCGTCCCGTGGGGCGACGTGCGCGGTGCCTTCGGGGGTGGCGTCCGGGTGCTCTTCCGTGCGACACGGGGTGCCAGACGCGGTCAGTCTAGCCAGGCACGACGGCCGCCCTGGGCGCGTCTCAGCGCGTCGGGGCCGGGGCGCGCGCCGGTGCGGCAAGGATGTGCCGATGGCACCCTCCCCCAGGCTCGACGACGAGTGTGAGATCACCTGCCCGGTCCGCGTCGCCGACGAGGCCCGACGGGTCGCCGGGTGAGGTCATGGCCGTCGTCGTCCCGTGGTCGCGGCGGCGCTTCCAGTACACGGTGAAGGACCTCGCGCGGCCGACGACGGGGTGGCTCGAGATCGACGGCGTCCGGCACGACGTCGGGGCCGTGGGTTCTGCCCAGGAGGCGTGGGCGGTGCTCGACCACGGCCGCGGGCGGTGGCCGTATGCGATGACGTGGAACTGGGGCGCAGGCTCCGGTCGTGGCGCCGACGGCCGCCGCATCGGCGTGCAGGTCGGCGGGCGGTGGACGGACGGGACAGGCTCGACCGAGAACGCCCTCGTCGTCGACGGCCGCACCCACAAGATCGGCTCGACCCTCGTGTGGGAGTACGACCGCACCGACTGGCTCGCCCCGTGGCGCGTGCACGACGGCGACCTGGGGAGCGTCGACCTCACCTTCACGCCGTTCCACGAACGGGCGTCGAGGACGAACGCGCTCGTCCTCTTTGCGGAGACCCACCAGTGCTTCGGGGCGTGGTCGGGCTGGATGCGCGACGACGCCGGGGATCGGGTGGTCGTCGACGGGCTCGAGGGCTGGGCGGAGGAGGCGCGGAACCGGTGGTGAGAGCGGCGACGTCGGGCCCGCACGCGCGGCGAGCGCAGGCCATACGGTGGCACCGGGGTACCTGACGTCATCGACGTCGACCCGCGCATTGTCCGAGGAGGCGGCGTAGACCAGTGAGCATGCAGTTCTGGGAGATCCTCCCCGCCCCTAAACCTGGTATGGCCTCGGGCGCTCACCCGTTCGCCGACTCGTTCGTGCTCATGGATCCCGGCCGGATCGTTACGTCCCCGACGTTCGGCTGGACCTGGCCGGCTGACGCCGCCGAGGTCCCGGACTGGGTGTTCGCCAACGACATCACCCTGCCCCTCAGCGAACGAGCACGCGCCGTCCTCGACGAGCACCTCGGACCCCGGGACCAGATCCAATGGATCCCCGGGCCCCTTGAGCTCCCTACCGGTGAGACGCTCCGCCTGTGGGTCCCGCACTTCCCCGACACCCCAGACATCCTCGACGCTGAGCACTCGACGATCGGACCGAGCGGCCTCCCTATCCGCTGGGTGCTCTCCCAGCAGAAGATGGCCGGGCACGCCGTCGTCCAGCCCTACCGGGGGACTCACTACGTCGTCGTCAGCCACGTGGTGCTTGACGCCATGCGCGCAGCGGGGCTCACGGGATTCACGGCGAAGCGCGCCCGCATGGTGTGAGCGCCGCGCTTCGGCACAGGCGCCTACCCCTCGACCTGCCCCCGGTACCAGGTGATCTTCTCGTCGAGGCGGGCGGACCAGCGGCGGATCATCGCGGCCTGCTCCTCGACGGCGCGTGCGTGCTCTTCGAGGAGGGCGATGCGCTGGGGCAGCGAGTCGGGGTCACGGCACAGCTCGCCGTAGCGGCGCAGCCGGTCGATGGGCATGCCGGTGTCGCGCAGGCAGCGCAGGAAGTCGAGCGTGCCAAGGTCTGACTCCGTGTATGCGCGGCGCCCGCCGGCGGTGCGTGCGACGGGGGCGAGGATGCCCTCACGCTCGTAGTAGCGCAGCGTGTCGATCGAGAACCCGGAGCGCTCGGACGCCTCCGCCGGGGTGTACGTCGTCATCTCCGCAGCGTAGGCCTTGACCTGGAGCGCGCTCCAGGTAGGAGGGTGGTCGCATGACGACGACACCTGCCCCGACCAGCCCGATCGTCCTCGGCGCGATGATGTTCGGCACGCGCATCGACGAGGACGCCTCCTTCGCGTTGCTCGACCGCTTCGTCGAGCGGGGCGGTTCGTGGATCGAC
>JAFABT010000043.1 GCA_023425905.1 Actinomycetes bacterium
ACGTGGCGGTGCCGCGGCCCGGGCGAGCGCCGCCGCGTCCTCGGCGGCCCGGTCGTCGCTCGCGCGGCGCCCGTCCGTCGTGCGGCGGACGAGGCCGGTGCCGACGCGTCCCGTGAGGGCGAGGACGACGAGGAGGAGAGCCGCTGCCGCGAGCACGACCGCGAGGACGCTGAGCCACTCGTGCCACGACATGAGCCCACCGTAGGGCCAGGTGGCGCGCGCTGCCTCGCTCTCCCGGGAATGAGCGTGACGCGGTCGGTAGAGTGACGCGGGTGATCGACCTCCGCCTCCTCCGCGAGAACCCCGACGTCGTCCGTGCCAGCCAGATCGCCCGGGGTGACGACCCGTCCCTCGTCGACGCGGTCATCGAGCTCGACGCCCGACGCCGCGCCGCGCTCACCGAGTTCGAGACGCTGCGCGCCGAGCAGAAGTCCCTCGGCAAGGACGTCGCGAAGGCGCAGGGCGACCACAAGCAGGCGCTGCTCGCCCGGACCAAGGAGATCGCGGCCCGGGTCAAGGCGCTGCAGGCGGACGCCGACGCGGCAGCCGAGGCGCTCGACGCGACGGCGCTGCGCATCGGCAACATCGCGATCGACGGCGTCCCGGCGGGCGGTGAGGACGACTTCGTCGTGCTCCGTCACGAGGGGAGCCCGCGCGACTTCGCCGCGGAGGGCTTCGCGCCGCGTGACCACCTCGAGCTGGGCGAGGGCCTCGCCGCGATCGACACCCAGCGGGGCGCGAAGGTCTCGGGTGCCCGCTTCTACTACCTCACGGGCGTCGGCGCGCGCCTCGAGCTCGCCCTGCTCAACGCGGCGATGGACACGGCGCTCGCGGCGGGCTTCACGCCCGTCATCACCCCGACGCTCGTCAAGCCCGAGATCATGGCGGGCACGGGCTTCCTCGGGGCGCACGCGGACGAGATCTACCGGCTCGAGGCCGACGATCTCTTCCTCGTCGGGACGAGCGAGGTCGCGCTCGCGGGGTACCACTCGGGGGAGATCGTCGACCTGTCGGACGGTCCGCTGCGCTACGCGGGCTGGTCGGCCTGCTACCGGCGCGAGGCCGGCTCGTACGGCAAGGACACCCGCGGCATCATCCGGGTGCACCAGTTCCACAAGGTCGAGATGTTCAGCTACGCCCGCGTCGAGGACGCCGAGGCGGAGCACGCGCGGCTGCTCGCCTGGGAGGAGCAGATGCTCCAGCTGGCCGAGCTGCCGTACCGCGTCATCGACACGGCGGCGGGCGACCTCGGTCTCAGCGCGGCCCGCAAGTTCGACTGCGAGGCCTGGCTGCCCACGCAGGAGCGCTTCCTCGAGCTCACCTCGACGTCGAACTGCACGACGTACCAGGCCCGCCGCCTCGGCGTGCGCGAGCGGATCGACGTCGACGGCAAGGCGGAGACGCGCACGGTCGCGACCCTCAACGGGACGCTCGCGACGACGAGGTGGATCGTCGCGATCCTCGAGAACCACCAGCTGCCGGACGGTTCCGTCCGGGTCCCGGAGGGGCTGCGGCCCTACCTCGGCGGCCTCGAGGTGCTCACGCCGGTCGCGCCGCGCGGTCGGGCGGGTGCGACGACGGACCCCTCGGCCACTGCGTGAGGCGCCTCCTCGTCGCCCTCGACATCGACGGCACGCTGCTCAGCTACTCCGGTGAGCTGAGCCCGGCGGTCGCGGACGCGGTGCGGGCGGTCGTCGACGCGGGCCACCACGTCGTGCTGTCGACGGGCCGTGGCGTGCTCGCGACGGCCCCGGTCGCCCAGCTGCTCGGGCTCGACGACGGCTTCATGGTGACGTCGAACGGGTCCGTCACCTCCCGGCTCGATCCCACCACCCCGGCGGGCTACGAGGTCGTCGAGACGGTGACCTTCGACCCGGCGCCCGCGCTCGCGGTCATGCACGCCGAGTTCCCGACCGCGTACTTCGCGGTCGAGGAGGTCGGCCGCGGGTTCCGGCTCAACCGCGAGTTCCCGCCGGGCGAGCTCGAGGGCGCCCAGGACGTCGTGTCGATGGAGCAGCTCGGGGCGCACCACGTGACCCGCCTCGTCGTGCGGAGCCCGGACCACACGAGCGAGGAGTTCCACGCCGCGGTCCAGACGCTCGGCCTCTCGGACGTCACCTACGCGATCGGCTGGACGGCGTGGATGGACGTCGCCCCGGACGGGGTGTCGAAGGCGAGCGCGCTCGAGAAGGTGCGGGTCGAGCTCGGCGTCGCCGCGGAGGACACGATCGCGGTCGGGGACGGCTCGAACGACCTCGAGATGCTGCGATGGGCCGCGCGCGGCATCGCGATGGGCCACGCACCCGAGCACGTGCGGGCGGCTGCGGACGAGGTCACCGGGACCATCGAGGACGACGGTGCGGCGCATGCGCTGCGCCGGGTGCTCGGCCTGCGCTGAGCTGCGACCGGGCGGCTTCTCGGGCGCCGCGGCAGGCGACGTGTGGTCGCGCTCCCGCAGGTCGGCCGGGGTGCGAGCGGTGGCACCGCGGCCTCGAGGGCGAGCACAATGCCCAGTCATGGACGTCGGGATGGACGAGGTAGCGCGGCTCGCGGGCGTGTCGACCGCGACGGTCTCACGCGCGCTGCGCGGTCTCCCGAACGTGTCGAGCGCGACGCGGGAGCGGGTGCTCGCGGCGGCGCAGTCGATCGGCTACGTCGTCTCGCCGACGGCGTCGCGGCTCGCCTCGGGGCGCACGTCGACGATCGCGCTCATCACCCCGTGGGTGAACCACTGGTTCTTCTCGAACGCGATCGAGGGCGCGGAGCGGGCGCTGCGGGCGGAGGGCTTCGACGCGCTGCTCCACATCTTCGACTCCAGCCGGGCGCATCCGCGCACGCGGCTCGAGGTGGCCTCGTTGCGGCGCAGGGTGGACGGGGTCATCGTGCTCGGGCTGCCGCTCGACGAGGGGGAGGTCGCCCGGCTGGACGACCTCGGGCTCCCGGTGGTGTTCGTCGGTACGGGCGCGCCCGGGCAGGTGACGGTGCGCCTCGACGACGAGCACGTCGGCGCGCTCGCGACCGAGCACCTGCTCGCCCTGGGTCACCGGTCGATCGCGCACCTCACGGGCTCGGGCGACATCGGCGGACCATCGGCCCCGGGGCCGGCTCGGGAGCGTGGGTGGGCGCGCGCGATGGTGGCGGCGGGGCTGGCGGCGGACGCGGGTCTCGTCTTCGACGGCGGCTTCACGACGGCCGGAGCGCGGGACGCGGTCGCGACCATGCTCGCGCGGCGCCCGGACGTCACGGCGGTGTTCTCGAGCTCGGACGAGATGGCGATGGGGGTCATCCTCGCGCTGCGGGAGCGAGGCCTTCGGGTGCCGCAGGACGTCTCGGTCATCGGGGTCGACGGGCACGAGCTGGGCGAGCTGCTCGGGCTCACGACGATCGTCCAGCCGGTCGTGGACCAGGGGGCAACGGCGGCCGCGCTGCTGCTCGACATGATCACGGGCGCGCCCGTCCTCGACGACGTCGTGTTCCCGGTCTCGTTGCTCGAGCGCGGGTCGACGTCGCCGCCGCGTTCCGACCTGTGACTCAATCGTGATCCTGGAAGGCGCGGCCCGCCTTGCGCCGTCTTCCTGCAAGCGCTTACATGGCGTGAGCAGGTTCTCGGCAGGACGCTCCTGACGAGCCACAACGACGTGGAGGACACTCATGCGCATCACCGCACGCCGCAGCACTGCTGCACTCGTCGCGGGAGGGCTGGGCCTCGGCCTCGCCCTCGCCGCCTGTTCGCCGCCGCCGTCGAGCGATCCGACGCCCGGCGCATCCGGCGGCACGGCGTCGGCGGACGCCAAGCCCGGCTGCGAGGACTACGCCGCCTACGGTGACCTCACCGGCAAGACCGTGTCGGTCTACACCTCGATCGTCGAGGTCGAGCAGGTCGACCAGGAGGAGTCGTACGACAAGTTCGAGGAGTGCACCGGCGCGACGATCGAGTACGAGGGCTCGCGTGAGTTCGAGACGCAGCTCATCGTCCGCGTCGAGTCCGGCTCCGCGCCTGACATCGCCTACCTGCCGCAGCCCGGCCTCCTCAACACGCTCGTCAAGGACTACCCCGGCAAGGTCCTGCCGGCGTCCGAAGGCACGGTCGCGAACGTCGACAAGTTCTTCGCCCCGTCGTGGAAGGAGTACGGCACGGTCGACGGCACGTTCTACGCCGCACCGCTCGGCGCGAACATGAAGTCCTTCGTCTGGTACTCCCCGAAGGTCTTCACGGAGAAGGGCTACACGATCCCCGAGACCTGGGACGACCTCCTCGCGCTCACCGACAAGATCGCAGCGGACTACCCCGACTCCAAGCCGTGGTGCGCGGGCATCGAGTCCGGTGAAGCGACCGGCTGGCCGGCCACCGACTGGATCGAGGACATGGTCCTGCGGATCTCCGGCCCTGAGGTCTACGACCAGTGGGTCGCGCACGAGATCCCGTTCAACGACCCGCAGATCGAGAAGGCCTTCGACGCGACCGACGAGATCCTCCGCGACCCGGCTCGGGTCAACGGCGGCTTCGGCAACGTCGCGACGATCGCGACGACGCCGTGGACCGACGGTGGTCTGCCGATCCTCAGCGACGGCGACAAGGCGCCCGAGTGCTTCCTCCACCGCGCGGCGAACTTCTACCAGAACAACTGGCCGAAGGGCACGAACGTCGCGGAGGACGGCGACGTCTTCGCGTTCTACCTCCCGTCGGTCGACGCCTCGGCCAAGCCGGTCCTCGGCGGCGGCGAGTTCGTCGCGGCCTTCCGCGATGCCCCTGAGGTCGCTGCCTTCCAGGCGTTCCTCTCCTCCGACACCTGGGCCAACGAGAAGGCCAAGGCGACCGAGGGCGGCGGCTGGGTGACGGCCAACAACGGCCTCGACGTGAACAACCTCGCGACGGACTTCGACAAGCTCGCCGCCTCGGTGCTCGCGGACCCGGCCTCGGTCATCCGCTTCGACGCCTCCGACCTCATGCCTGCAAAGGTCGGCGCCGGGTCGTTCTGGCGGGAGATGACGAAGTGGTTCGCCGAGGGCAAGGACACGAAGGCGGTTCTCGCCGACATCGAGAAGTCCTGGAACTGATGCCCGTCTGACGACCGGTGCGCGGCCCTCACG
>JAFABT010000098.1 GCA_023425905.1 Actinomycetes bacterium
GGTGAGGACGACCGAGCGCACCGACTCGGCCACCGGGATACGGTCCGCGAGCGTTGAGCTCGCGAAGCCGATCCGAGGGCGCAGCTCGAAGACGTCGACGCGGCCGAGCCGCGACCCCAGGACGTCCACCGTGCCGCCGCTCGGGTGCATGCGCCCGGCTGCGAGCTGGAGCAGGGTCGTCTTGCCCGCACCGTTGCCACCCAGGACGACCCACCGCTCACCCTCACGGACGGTCCAGTGCACGTCCCGAAGGATCTCCTTGGCTCCGCGACGGAGGTGGACGCCGGCGAGGTCGAGCACGTGAGTCATGAGGCGAGCCTAGTGGGGCGGACCGTACGTTGGTCTCGTGGATCTCGTTCCTGCGCTCCCTGCGCTCCCGCCCTCGGCCGTGGCCGCGCTGTGGCTCCAGCACCTCAGCCCCGCCTCGCCGGCGAACGCCTTGCGGCGCGCCGTGAGGGCGATCGAGGGCGACGACGAACCCCACACGGTCGTGTTCGCCGCGGTTCGGGACGGGGGCGACCCGTTCGCCCCCGTGGTGCACCACCCGCAGCCGGTCGAGGACGGGGCTGCGCTGGGAGACCTGCTGCGGCACTGGGCCGTCGGGGGCGCGGTGGCCGCGGCGGCACTGCCTGCGCCTGGGGACCCGGCCGGGGTTCCCGCATCCGTCGCCTCGCTCGCCCTCGAGGAAGGTGAGTGCCTTCTCGTGCACGACGCCGCCGGCGCGTCCTGGGCCGCGGTCCCGGTCGTGGAGGTGTTCGGCTCGGAGTGGGAGCCAGGGCGGCTCGTCGAGTGGCGGGTCACCCCGGTCCCGGACTGGCGGACCTCGTTCCTCGCGACCGTCGGCTCTCTGCCCGACGCAGAGCGCAGCATGCGTGCGACGTTGTCGGAGGCGACCGGGGCGCTCGACCAGCTCGACGTCGCGCGGTGGCGGCCCGACGCCGCCTCTGCGCTCTCGTCGCTCAGGTCGGCCCCGACGCTCACCGTCGACCTGCCCGATGACCTCGCTGCACGTCGCATCCAGGTCCTTGTGACCGCGGCACGCCTGCGCCGGGTCGTCGAGCTCGCGACCGAGGACGACGGCGGAGCGGTGTCACTGTGGCAGGCCGACCAGCGGTCGACCGCGCTGCGGACGATCGACCGGGCCGCCCGGGTCGCGATCGCGGCGGCGAGCCTCGGCCTCGACCCTGCGGCACGGCTGTCCGAGCGCTGAGGCGGCTCAGCAGCCTGGAGACGGCCTGGCCAGCCTGGAAACGGCTCAGCGGCGTGCGAGCACCGCCTCGTAGACCGCACGGGTGCTGCGTGCGATCGCCGTCCAGGCGAAGTGCTCCTCGACGCGACGCCGGGACGCGGCTCCCATGGTCGCCGACAGCGTTGCGTCGGTCGCGACGCGAGTGAGAGCAGCCGTGAGGTCCGCGACGAAGCGTTCGGGGTGCACGGGCGTGCCGGTGCCGTCCTGCACCTGCTCGATCGGGACGAGGAGCCCGGTCTCGCCGTCCGCGACGACCTCGGGGATGCCGCCGGTCGCGGTCCCGACGACGGGCAGGCCGACGGCCATCGCCTCGAGGTTGACGATCCCGAGCGGCTCGTAGACCGACGGGCACGCGAAGACCGTGCCAGCGGCGAGCACCGCGACGAGGTCGGGCCGGGGCAGCATCTGCTCGATCCACACGACGCCGGTGCGCTCGCGCTGCAGCTCGGCGACGGACGATGCCACCTCGGCGGCGAGCTCGGGTGTGTCCGGGGCCCCCGCGCACAGCACGAGCTGGACGTCGGCGGGCAGCTCCCGAGCCGCGGCGAGCAGGTACGGCAGACCCTTCTGTCGCGTGATGCGGCCGACGAAGACGACCGCGGGGCGGTCGGGGTCGATCCCGAGGTCGCGCACGACGCGATCAGCACGCTCCGCCTCGGCGCCCTCGGGCCGCCGCCAGCCGTCGAGGTCGATGCCGTTGTGGACGACGTGCACCCGGTCCGGGTCGATCGACGGATAGCACCGCAGGATGTCCGCGCGCATGCCCGCGCTCACCGCGATGACGCCGTCCGCCGCCTCGTACGCGGTCCGCTCCGCCCAGCTCGACAGGGCGTAGCCGCCGCCGAGCTGCTCGGCCTTCCACGGCCGCAGCGGCTCGAGCGAATGGGCCGAGAGCACGTGCGGCACGCCGTGGAGCAGCGACGCCCAGTGACCGGCCATGTTCGCGTACCACGTGTGGGAGTGCACGAGGTCGGTCCCGGCGACCGCGTCGGCCATCTGCAGGTCGACCGCGAGCGTCGCCAGCGCCGCGTTCGCGTCCGCGAACTCGCCGGGCGTCGCGTAGCCATGCACCCCCGCCTCACCTCCTGGGCCGCCCGGCTCCCGTGGTCCGTCGAAGCAGTGCACGCGGACGTCGAGGTCCGGGCGCAGGACCGCGGACAGCTCGGCGACGTGGACACCGGCGCCTCCGTAGACGTGGGGCGGGTACTCACGGGTCAGCAGGTCGACTCTCACGGGCGACACGCTAGCGGCAACTCGGCCCCGTCGTGTGGCCCAGGACACGTCTGAGCCCCTAGGGTCGACACATGGCAGCACCCCGTGTCTTCGCGATCGTCCTCGCAGGTGGTGAGGGCAAGCGGCTCATGCCGCTCACCTCCCACCGCGCCAAGCCCGCGGTGCCGTTCGGCGGCATCTACCGACTCGTCGACTTCGCCCTGTCGAACCTGGTGAACTCGCGCTACCTGCACATCGTCGTGCTCACGCAGTACAAGTCGCACAGCCTCGACCGTCACGTCGCCAAGACGTGGCGCATGTCGACGCTGCTCGGCAACTACGTGGCGCCCGTGCCGGCTCAGCAGCGTGTCGGCAAGCACTGGTACCTCGGCAGCGCCGATGCGATCTACCAGTGCCTCAACATCATCGACGACGAGCGCCCCGACATCGTCGTCGTCGTCGGTGCGGACCACGTCTATCGCATGGACTTCTCCCAGATGGTCGACGCGCACATCGCCTCGGGCGCCGAGCTCACCGTCGCGGGCATCCGGCAGCCGATCGGGATGGCGAGCGAGTTCGGCGTCATCGAGACCGACCCGGAGGACCCGTCGAAGATCTCCGCGTTCCGTGAGAAGCCCGAGGACCCGGTCCCCGTCCCTGGCTCGCCCGGGGAGATCCTCGCCTCGATGGGCAACTACGTGGCGAACACCGACGCACTCATCGCAGCGGTGACCGCGGACGCGAACAACCCCGCCTCGCGCCACGACATGGGCGGAGACATCGTCCCGGCCTTCGTCGAGCGTGGGACGGCGGGCGTCTACGACTTCATCCACAACGACGTGCCCGGGTCGACGGACCGCGACCGCGACTACTGGCGCGACGTCGGGACGATCGACTCCTACTTCGAGGCGAACAAGGACCTCATCTCCGTCAATCCCGTGTTCAACGTCTACAACGACCGGTGGCCGCTCTTCACCGGGTACACGGGGCTGCCGCCCGCGAAGTTCGTCCACGGCGGGCCCGACCGCATGGGCTATGCCGCCGACTCGATGGTCTCCCCTGGCGTCATCGTCTCCGGGGCGAACGTCTCGGGCTCGGTGCTCTCCCCCGGGATCTACCTCCACTCGTGGTCGTCCGTCGCGGACTCGGTCCTCATGGACGGAGTGCAGGTGCACCGCCACGCGCAGATCCACCGGGCGATCCTCGACAAGAACGTCATCGTCCCCGAGCGTGCGCGGATCGGCATCGACGCCGACCACGACCGCGCTCGCGGATTCACCGTGACCGACTCGGGCATCACGGTCGTCCCCAAGGGCACGGTCGTCTCGGACTAGGCGCGTCGCACGAGGCGCACCGGCCCGCCGAGCGGCGTCGTCGGGTGGCCGTTCACGTCACGGACCACCCCCGAAGCCCCGGTCGCGCGCCGCTAGGCTGCGGCGTGTGACCACTCCCTCCTCGCAGCCGACCGCGACCGTCGGGCCCCGGCGCCTCGTCGTCATGGACGTCGACTCGACGCTCATCACCGCCGAGGTGATCGAGCTGCTCGCCGAGCGCGCGGGGACGGGGCCGCTCGTGGCGGAGGTCACCGAGCGCGCGATGCGGGGCGAGATCGACTTCGCCGCCTCGCTCGTCGAGCGCGTCGCCGCCCTGCGCGGGCTCCCCGAGGCAGCGTTCGCCGACGTCCTCGCCGCGGTCGAGCTCTCGCCGGGTGCGTCCGAGCTCGTCGCAGAGCTCACCCTCCGGGGCTGGCCCGTGGCGCTCGTCTCGGGCGGCTTCGCGGAGGTCGTCGAGCCGCTCGCCGCCCGCCTCGGCATCTCGCACACCCGCGCGAACCGCCTCGAGGTGGTCGACGGCGTGCTCACGGGGCGGGTCCGGGGCGAGATCGTCGACCGTGCGGGCAAGGCCCGCGCGCTGCGGGAGTTCGCTGCCGCGGAGGGAATCCCCATGGCCCGGACCGTCGCGATCGGGGACGGCGCCAACGACCTCGACATGCTGTCCGCAGCAGCCGTCGGGATCGCCTACAACGCGAAGCCGGTCGTCTGCGCCCAGGCCGACCACGTCGTCCACGGCCGGCTCGACGAGACCCTCACCGTCATCGACTCCGTCCCCGTGGCAACCGAGAACGAGGCCGCGACCCACTGACGATCCGCCCACCGGGGCTCACCACCGACGACGCGGGATCGCCCGGGAGACGAGCCGTCAGGGTCGCCCGAAGGTCGCCGATGCGTTCTTGGGGATCGTCACGACGGTGCGAAGCCGCGCCGTCCCCGGGCCGAGCGTCGCCCACGGCGCGTCGAACTCGAGGGTCGCGAAGGTCGCCGTCGGCACGCCGACCCGCGTGAGAGCGACCGCGGACGGGTCGGACCCGTCCCCGGCGAGCCGCGCCGCGGTCCGCGAGACGGTCGGCTCGTGGCCGACGACGAGCACCGACCGCACCCGGTCGTCGGTCCCCTGCACGAGGGAGAGGAGCCGCTCGACGTCGGCGTCGTAGAGGTCGTCGAGAAGGAGGACCTCGGGTTCGACGGGACCGAGCTGGGCCCGCATCAGGTCCCACGTCTGATGGGTGCGCACGGCGGAGGAGACGAGGACGAGCTCCGGCACGACGCCGTCGGCAGCGAGGCGCGCGCCGACTCCCCCCGCTTGCCGGCGCCCGACGAGGCTGAGCGGGCGGAGCCGGTCGGAGTGGAACGGCTCCCGCTCGGCCTTCGCGTGACGCAGCACGACGAGCCGGCGTGCGGGGGTGGATCGGGCACTCATGGGTCACAGCCTCCCACGAGCAGCGTCAGGAGCCGAAGCGCGTCAGGTCACAGGCCCATCGCGTGGACGCCGCCGTCGACGTGGACGACCTCGCCCGTCGTGGCCGGGAACCAGTCGGACAGCAGAGCAGCGACGGCGCGGGCGGTCGGCTCCGGGTCTGAGACGTCCCAGCCGAGCGGGGCACGCTCGGGCCAGCCACCCTCCATCTTCTCGAAGCCGGGGATGGACTTGGCGGCGGTCGTGCGGATCGGCCCGGCGGAGACGAGGTTGACCCGAATTCCGTCCGGCCCGAGGTCGCGCGCGAGGTAGCGCGAGGTCGCCTCGAAGGCCGCCTTCGCGACACCCATCCAGTCGTAGACCGGCCAGGCGTAGCGTGCGTCGAAGGTGAGCCCGACGATCGACCCGCCCGAGGACAGCAACGGCTTCGCGGCGACCGCGAGCGACTTGAGGGAGTAGGCCGAGACCTCGAGCGCGGTCGAGACGTCCGCCCACTCGCCGGCGAGGAAGTTCCCGCCCATGACCGACTGCGGGGCGAAGCCGATGGAGTGCACGACGCCGTCGAGGTGGTCGACGTGCTCGCGCACGCGGTCCGCGAGCGCAGCGAGGTCGTCGGCGTCGGTGACGTCGAGCTGGACGACCGGCGCGGGCGCGGGCAGTCGACGCGCGATGACCTCGGTGAGACGGAACTGGCGCCCGAAGGAGGTGAGGACGACCTGCGCCCCCTGCTCTTGCGCAAGGCGTGCCGCGTGGAACGCGATCGACCCGTCCGTGAGGACTCCGGTGATGAGGAGCTTCTTGCCCTCGAGCAGACCCATGGTGTTCCTTCCCTCGACCCGGAGACGCCGGGACGTGTGCGGCGGTGACGTGCGGACGTGGTGCGATGCGGACGGGTGTCGCGACGTGCTCAGTGGCCCATGCCGAGACCGCCGTCTACAGGAATGACGGCCCCGGAGATGTACCCCGCGTCGGCGGACGCAAGGAAGGCGACGACCCCGGCGACCTCGTCCGGGTGGGCGAAGCGGCCGGCAGGGATCGAGGCGCGGTAGGCGTCCTGCCGCTCCTGCGGCAGCTCGGCCGTCATGGCGGTGTCGATGAATCCGGGCGCGACGACGTTCGCGGTGATGTTGCGTGACCCCAGCTCTCGGGTGAGCGAGCGCGCCATGCCGACGAGGCCTGCCTTGGACGCGGCGTAGTTCACCTGACCCTGACCGCCGTAGAGCCCCACGACGGAGGAGATGAAGATGATGCGCCCGCGGCGCAGGCGGATCATGCCCTTGCTCGCCCGACGCACGCACCGGAACGCCCCCGTGAGGTTGACGTCGAGCACCTGCTCGAACTCCTCGTCGGTCATCCGCATGAGGAGTGTGTCGCGGGTGATGCCGGCGTTCGCGACGAGGACCTCGACCGGGCCGAGCTCGGCCTCGATCTGCGTGAACGCGGCGTCGACCGACGCACTGTCGCTCACGTCCCCGATCGCACCGACGACGCCCGCGGGCAGGTCGCCGCCGCGATAGATCGTCGCGACGCGGTCGCCCTCTGCGACGAACCGCTCGGCGATGGCTCGGCCGATCCCTCGGTTCGCCCCGGTCACCAGCACCGTGCGCGGCTCGCTCACGCGACCTCCTCCTCGGGCCGTTGCCCGGACAGACGTGTGCCGCCGATGGGCGACCTCGTGCCACCCACGGGCGACGCACTGACGTTATCCGACAGCCAACGGCCCGACGGCGCACCACGCTCCCCCATGTTCCGCCCTCTCATTTGTCGAGACTCGACAACGCGGCGGACGAACTAGGCTCTGAGGGTGAGCACGGACGGACCTTCTGCACCCGACGGGGTGCAGCGGATCACGACAGCGCAGCCCTCGCTGTCGCAGGACATCGCGGGCCGGATGCGGCGGTATTCGCTCCAGATGGGCATCCGCCTCGTGTGCTTCGTCGCTGTCGCGCTGTTGTGGCGGCACATACCGGTGTGGGTGTCGGTCGTCCTCATGGCGGCCGCGGTCGTCCTTCCCGGCGTCGCCGTGCTCTTCGCGAACGCGGGTCGGGTGCGCATCCCTGCCGACCCGTTCCCGAGCGGCGCCGTCGTACCTCCGGCGATCGGTGCTCCGCCGGACGTGCGCAGTACGCCCGATGCCCGCAGCGCCCCCGATGCCCGCAGCGCCACCCAGGAGGACCAGTGAGAGTCGACGATCAGAGCCCTGACACGCAGGCGTCTCGTCCGGAGCCCACGCCCGACGCCGTCGGGGAGCTCGTCTGCATCGCCAAGGGTTGCCAGGCCGCCGCGTCGCACGGTCTGGCGTGGAACAACCCCAAGCTGCACACGCCCGACCGGCGCAAGGTCTGGCTCGCGTGCCCGGACCATCTCGACCACCTGTCGACCTTCCTCCAGCTGCGCGGCTTCCTCAAGGTCGTCGTGGCAGCCGAGGACCTGCCCCGCCTGCCCCCGTCCCCCGAGGGCACTCCGTGACGGAGTCTCGTCGGCGCGCCGCGGGGATGGTCGCGCTCGCGCTCGTCCTCGCGGCGGGGTGCTCGTTCGCCGGTGCGTGGCAGTACGCGCGGCACGTCGAGCGCTCGCACGCGGTCGACGTCGTCGTCCGCACGTACAACGCGGCGCCTGTACCGCTCGGCGACCTCGTCCCGCACCCAGGTTCGACGCTGCCCGCCGACGAGGCATGGCGACCCGTCGCGGTGCGCGGCACGTATCTCCCGGAGGGCACGGCGCTGCTGCGCAACCGCCCCGTGGGCGGCAACGCGGGCTTCCATGTGCTCGTCCCGTTCTCCGTGACCTCCGGGC
>JAFABT010000375.1 GCA_023425905.1 Actinomycetes bacterium
CGCGTCACCCGCGTCGATCGCGCTCTGCACGCACCGCCCGGTGCTGCCTGCGGCGCTCGACGTCGTGCGCGAGCTGTCGACGCGCGCGGCGCGCGAACAGCTGCCGCACCACGACCCGCTGCTGCGCCCGGGGCAGGTGCTCGTCGCGCACGTCGTGGGCGGGACGAGCGACGCCGCGGGCGGCACGGCGGACGGCTCCGTGCGCAAGCTCAAGATCGTCGCGACCGAGATCCGGTCCGCGACGCACTGACGTTGTGCGCGACGGTCAGGTCACTCGGCCGCGCGCACCGCGAGGCACTGGACGAGGCGGTCGCCCGAGTCCCAGGACCCCTGCGTCGGGAGGAAGTAGTTGTAGCTCCAGTCCGAGGCCTCGCCCGTCGTCGGGGTCCAGGCCTCGAAAGCCGTCGCGCACGTCGTGTCGATGAGCTCGTTCGTCGCGGTCGACTCCGCCGTGGGCAGGCCTTGCGCGTCGGTGAGCGTGAGCTCGGAGAGGATCACCGAGTCGTGCGGCTCGCTGCACGGGACGGCCGGAACGGAGGAGACCTCCGAGGCGAGGGCCGCGGTGTTGAGGCAGTCACCCACCTTGAGCGCGAGCACGTCCGCGTCGGCGGACTCGACGACGGCACCGCTCTCGTCGCGCTTGACGTCCGAGCCGCCGAGCAGCGCGCAGCCCGAGCTGAGCAGGACGGTCGCGGCGAGCACGAGGGCTCCTGCGGGGCGGAGCAGTGCGGGGCGGGTCGTCATCACGGGAGTCCCTACGGTGCGGGTCGGTCGGGTGTGGGTCGTCGTCACTCGACGATGTCGCCGTTCTCGTCGATCTCGATCTCGGTGCCCTCGTCGAGCTCGACGCCGTCACCGAGGTCGATCTCGGCGCCGTCGTCCTCGCTGAAGGCCGTCGTGTCGTACGCATAGCACTGGAGCTTGCGGTACCCGAGGTCCCACTCCTCCGGCGCGGGCCACAGGCTGTCGAAGTCCCAGGCGGCCCGGTCGCGGTCGCCCGAGTCCCACTCCTCGAACGCCGCCTCGCAGGCGGGCTCGACGGTCTCGGTCGTGAGCGTCTCGAAGGCGTCGGTGCCCTCGTCCGGGTACTCGCCCGCGGGGAGCTCGACGACGGAGAGGATGACCGTGTCGTGCTCCTCGGTGCACGGGACGGTCGGGATCCCGGCTTCCTCGGGGCCGATCGCCGACCACAGGACGCAGCTGCCGGGCTGGAGGTCGACGATGTCCTCCGCGGTGAAGTCGCTGTCGAGCGTCTCGTCGACCTCGTCCTCACCCGCAGACGGGCTCACCGAGGGGCTCGGCGACGGGGAGGTCACCGGTTCGGGGCTGCTCGAGCAGCCCGCGAGCAGGAGGCCCCCGGACGCAGCGAGCGCGAGCAGCGCCCGGGCAGGCGCGCGACGAGTACGGACGACAGCGGACACGTCAGCCTCCGACGATCGGGGTGAGGATGAAGACGAACAGCGCCGCGACACCCGCGGCTGCCGGGATCGTGAGGACCCACGCGAGCCCGATGTTCTTCGCGACGCCCCAGCGGACAGCCGAGAGTCGCTTCGTGGCCCCGACGCCCATGATCGCCGACGTGATCGTGTGCGTCGTCGAGACGGGTGCGTGGAGGTAGAACGCATTGACGTAGAGGACGACCGCCGAGACCGTCTCGGCGACGAATCCGCGCGCCGGGTCGAGCTCGATGATCTTGCGGCCCAGGGTCCGCATGATGCGCCACCCGCCGGCGTACGTGCCGGCCGAGATCGCGGCCGCAGCCGCAAGCTTGACCCACACCGGGATGCCGTCGTCCGGGTCGGCCCAGCCGCCGGCGGTGAGCGCGAGGAAGATCACGCCCATCGTCTTCTGCGCGTCCTGCAGGCCGTGACCGAGCGCCATCGCCGCGGCCGACGCCGTCTGCGCGATGCGGAAGCGGCGCTGGGCCCGGTGCGGGTTGGCCCGTCGGACGAGCCACAGCAGACCGACCATCACGGCGAACGCGAGGAAGAAGCCGAGGAGCGGGGAGAAGACCATCGGCAGGACGACCTTCTTGACGATCGCGTCGCCGTGGATCGCGAGGCCGCCGGCGAGGCCGGCCCCGACGAGGCCACCGATGAGGGCGTGCGTCGAGGATGACGGCAGCCCGTACCACCACGTGATCATGTTCCAGGTGATCGCCCCCACCAGCCCGCACAGGACGACGACGAGCGCCGTATGAGTCGTGGCCTCGTCGAGGTAGACGATCTCCTTCGCGATCGTCTCGGCGACCTCCGTGCCCAGGAGCGCACCGGCGAAGTTCATCACCGCGGCCATGATGAGCGCGGCGCGCGGGGTCAGGGCGCGCGTGGAGACAGACGTGGCAATGGCGTTAGCCGCGTCGTGGAACCCGTTCGTGTAGTCAAATCCCAGGGCCAGCGCGACCACCAGGACGACGAGCGCGACGTCCACCGGCTCAAGACTCCTTGAGGGCGATGGTCTCGACGGTGTTCGCGACCCGCTCGAAGGCGTCAGCGGCGGCCTCGAGCGTGTCGATGACCTCCTTGAGCTTCATGATCTGGATCGGGTCCTTCTCGTCCTCGAAGAGCTTGGCGAGAAGCTTGCGGTAGCTCTTGTCCGCCTGGTTCTCGAGGCGGTTGATCTCGACCCAGTACTCCGAGAGGTCCTGCATCGAGCGCAGCCGGGGCATGGCCTCGGCCGTGAGCTCGGCGGAGCGCTGCAGCACCTGGATCTGGTCGGCGACGCGCGCCGGCAGCCGGTCGAGCTTGTAGAGGTAGATGAGGTCGGCGGCCTCGTCCATGAAGTCCATGCAGTCGTCGAGGTTCGACGCGAGCGCGTAGATGTCGTCGCGGTCGAACGGCGTGACGAAGGTCTGGTTGATCCGCCGCATGATCGTGTGCGTCGCCTCGTCGGCGAGGTGCTCGGCGTCCGCGATGCGGGCGACGATCTCCTTGCGGGCGTCACGCTCCGCTCCGAGGAGCTCGCCGAGGAGGTTCGCGCCAGTCACGAGGTGCTGGGCCGAGTCGGCGAGAAGGTCGAAGAACGAGGTGTCGCGCGGGGTGAGTCGCAGGCGCACGGGTCTCTCCGGGTGAGGGGGGTCGGTGACGGGAACAGGCTAGGGCACCACGCACGATGACGGCGACGATCGCCCTGCGTCGGCTCCCGGGACACCGCTGCGGTGCCCGCGTTCGCGGCCGACGTCGATCAGTCTGCCACCCGCGGCGTAGGACTTTGGGCCATGTCCGCCGTGACGTGACGGACCTCGCACCCGCGAGGGCCCGCGAGGGGCCGAGACGACGGCCCCCACGGCGGCTCGCAGCTCGGGCATGCCCGACATGTCGGGAGAAGAGGAAGGCGACGCCGGACCGCGGAAGCGCCTGTCGGCGCGAAGGCCGCTCGTAGCGGCTGAAGGTGGAGCCCGGGGCCACCGGGCCCGACGTCGCCCGACGATTCTACGTCGTCGCCACCGCGCCC
>JAFABT010000214.1 GCA_023425905.1 Actinomycetes bacterium
ACCCGGAGCCGCTCGCGCGTGCCCAGGTCGACGCTCCGGCCAGCGCGCAGGCACAGCCCCTGCTGGGTTCTCCGTCCTCGAACCCGCTCGACGCGTTCCCCGACCAGGATCGCCGCCGGACGTGGCCGAAGGCGCTGGGCGTCACGGCTGTCGTCATCGTCGTGCTCGGCGCGGCGTACGTCGGCGCCTCCTGGGCGCTCGCGGACCGCGTGCCGCGCGGCGTCTCGGTCGCAGGCGTCGACATCGGCGGCCTGAGCTCGACCGCCGCGACGGACACTCTCACCGCCGAGCTGGGCTCGCTCGCCACCGAGCCGATCCCCGTGGCGGCTGGTGACCGTTCGCTCGAGATCGACCCGGAAGCGGCTGGTCTGAGCTTTGACGCTGAGGCGACGGTCGCCGAGCTCACCGGCTTCACGCTCGAGCCGCGTCGTCTCTGGCAGCACGCCTTCGGCGACAGCGCGTACGAGCCGGTGTCCGTCGTCGACGAGGCCGCGCTCACCGAGGCGGTGAGCACCGCGTCGGACGCGCTGGCGACCGAGCCGGTGGACGGGACGATCGTCTTCGCCGACGGCGTCGCGCACGCGACCGCTGCGCAGGAGGGCAGCGCCCTCGACGAGCCCGCTGCCACCGAGCTCCTCCGCGACGCCTGGCTCACGTCGGCGCGGCCGATCGCGCTCCCGACCCGGGTCGTCGCCCCGACGATCACCCAAGCGGAGACAGATCGGGTCCTCGCGCAGATGGCCAAGCCGATCGCGGCTGCGCCCGTGTCGGTCGAGGTCGGCGGCCAGCTCGTCGAGCTGCCCGCGCGCGTCGTCGCCGGAGCCGCGAGCTTCGCCCCCAAGGACTCGACGCTCGCGCTCACCCTCGACGGCGAGGCGCTCGTCAAGGAGGTGCTGTCCCGCACGACCGACCTGCTCGACGACGCGAAGGACGCCCACTTCGAGTTCAAGAAGGGCAAGCCTGTCATCGTCAAGGGCAAGGCGGGCACGACGCTCGACCCCGAGGCGCTCGCGACGGCCGTCGCCGCGGCCGCGACGACGGGGGAGAACCGCACCGCGACCGTCGAGCTCGTCGAGCGGGACCCCGAGACGACGACCAAGCAGCTCGAGGAGCTCGGCATCAAGGAGGTCGTCGCGGAGTTCCGCACGCCGCTGACGAACGAGGCGATCCGCACGAAGAACCTCGTCCGGGGCGCGGAGCTCGTCACGGGCTCGCTCGTGCTCCCGGAGGAGACCTTCTCCCTCGTCGACACCCTCACCCCGATCACCCCGGAGAACGGGTACTTCTACGCGCACGTCGTCGTCGACGGGGTCATCACGAACGGCATCGGCGGCGGCCTGTCGCAGATGGGGACGACGGTGTTCAACGCCTCGCACCTCGCAGGTTTCAAGGACATCGAGCACCGACCGCACTCGTACTGGTTCTCCCGGTACCCCGAGGGTCGGGAGTCGACGATCTACGAGGGCGTCATCGACGTGAAGTTCCAGAACACCTCCCCGTACGGCGCGCTGCTGCGTTCTTACGTCGAGGGCGGGTACCTCTACGTCGAGATCTGGAGCACGAAGCACTTCGAGGTCGAGACCTGGAAGTCGGGTCGGTCGAACATCGTCCCGCCCAAGGTGCTCACGTCTGACAAGCGCGGCTGCACGCCGCAGTCGGCCGGGAACTCGGGCTTCACCGTGACGAACGGTCGCACCGTCAAGCTCGACGGCAAGGTCGTCGACGAGAGCACCTACACCTGGACGTACAAGCCGCAGAACGGGATGCGCTGCGTGAGCAAGGACAAGGACACGAACAAGGACAAGGACTAGTCCGACGAGAGCCGTCGCGGGCGACGCCGCGGCGGCGGTGGCGGGACGAGCTTGCCCACCGCGATCTCCCCGGCGGGCACCCACCGCTCGCCGTCCTTCGCGCGCACGCGGACGCCCGCGGCCGAGGACTCGAGCAGGATCCCGAGCACGTCGGAGTAGTAGCCGTCCGGACGCCGGCGCCGGACGACGACGCGCGCACCCACCGGCCACTCGGCCCATCCGTGCACCACGTGGACCATCCTCTCGCGCATCGCCGAAGTGGGGGATACTAGGTGCGGCCCGGGCAACCCTGCCCGGCAGGTGACCGCCCCGGCGTGGGCACAGCGGAGGACCGACTGTGACGTACGTGATCGCGCAGCCCTGCGTGGACGTCAAGGACAAGGCGTGCATCGAGGAGTGCCCCGTGGACTGCATCTACGAGGGTAAGCGATCGCTCTACATCCACCCGGACGAGTGCGTCGACTGCGGCGCCTGCGAGCCCGTGTGCCCCGTCGAGGCGATCTACTACGAGGACGACGTCCCGGAGCAGTGGGGCGAGTACTACAAGGCGAACGTCGAGTTCTTCGACGACCTCGGCTCGCCGGGCGGTGCAGCGAAGATGGGCATGATCGACAAGGACCACCCGATCATCGCCGTGCTGCCGCCGCAGGCCACCGACGCCTGAGCGGCCGGACGCCTCGATGGGCCTCGACGCCGCCGCGCTGCCCGACTTCCCGTGGGACACCCTCGTCCCGTTCGCGGATGTCGCGCGCACCCACCCAGACGGCATCGTCGACCTCTCGGTGGGCACACCCGTCGACCCGACGCCTGACCTTGTCCGCGACGCGCTCGCGGCGGCGTCGGACGCGCACGGCTACCCGACGACGCACGGCACGGCAGCGCTCCGCGAGGCCGTCGTCGCATGGTTCGCCCGGACCCGTGGCGTGCCCGGGATCGACCCCGCCGACGTGCTCCCGACGGTCGGCTCGAAGGAGCTCGTCGCCCTGCTGCCCTCGCTGCTCGGGCTGGGGCGCGGCGACGCCGTCCTCCATCCCGCGTCGGCGTACCCGACGTACGACGTCGGCGCTCGTCTTGCTGGTGCCACCCCGATTGCCACGGACGACGTCGAGGCGGTGCTCGCCGAGCGGGACGACGTCCGGCTCGTGTGGCTGAACTCGCCCGGAAACCCGACCGGCAGCGTCCTCGGGGTCGAGCGGCTCACCTCGATCGTCGCGGCTGCGCGGGCGCGCGGGGCTCTCGTCGTGAGCGACGAGTGCTACGCGGAGCTTCCGTGGACCGAACCGTGGGTGACCTCGGGCGTGCCGAGCATCCTCGACCCGCGCGTGAGTGGGGGTGACACGCGGGGCCTGCTCGCCGTGTACTCGTTGTCCAAGCGGTCCAACCTCGCGGGCTATCGCGCGGCGTTCGTCGCGGGAGACCGGGCGACGGTGGCCGCGCTGCTCGAGGTGCGCAAGCACATGGGCCTCATCGTCCCCGGACCGGTGCAGGCCGCGATGACGACCGCGCTCGGGGACGACGCGCACGTCGCCGAGCAGGCGGCGCGGTACCGGCGGAGGCGAACGACGCTGCGCGCGGCGCTCGAGGGGGCAGGGCTCGTCATCGACGGCTCGGAGGCGGGCCTCTACCTGTGGGCGCGTCCTGCGGGTGACGGGGGCGGGGACTGCTGGTCGACGGTCGCCGATCTCGCCCGCGAGGGGGTGCTCGTCGCGCCGGGTGCCTTCTACGGTGCGGCCGCGAGGCGGCACGTGCGGGTCGCCCTGACCGCGACCGACGAGCGCATCGCGCAGGCGGCCGCCCGGCTCGCGGGGGCGTGACCAAGGGCTCGGTGAGCGGGCGCCGCAGGGGTCGAGCGCCGGGTGTGACCCGGATCACGTCCGATCCGTGGCTCTCGCGTCCTGATGATTCGTCACATGACCTGGCACGAAGGTACGGTCTTTCGAGACCGACGTGGTCGTGACCGGCAGCCGATGGGGGCTGACCGGGGAGGGCGTCGGCGCACCACGCGACGAGCCCGGACCGGACTCCGTCTGCGTGGTCCGCAGAAGGGATGCACATGTCCGAGAACACCGCAGCGGTCACGCTGTCGACGCCCACGGGCGTCATCGATCTCCCCGTGGTCAAGGCCACGGAAGGCAACGACGGCGTCGTCGTCGCCTCGCTCATGCGTGAATCCGGCCTGGTGACCGTCGACCCTGGCTTCACCAACACCGCCTCCTGCGAATCGCAGATCACCTACATCGACGGCGACGTGGGCATCCTGCGCTACCGCGGCTACCCGATCGAGCAGCTCGCGGAGAAGTCGAGCTTCCTCGAGGTCGCCTACCTGCTCATCCACGGCGCGCTGCCGACGCCGAGCGAGCTCGACGCCTTCGTCGAGCGGGTCAACCGCCACACCCTCGTCCACGAGGACTTCCGGACGTTCATGGGGACCTTTCCCCGGACTGCCCACCCGATGGCCGTCATGGCGTCCGCGGTCAACGCGCTGTCGACCTTCTACCCGGAGTCCCTCGACCCCTTCAACCCGGAGACCGTCGAGCTCGCGACGGTGCTCATCCTCGCGAAGACGCGCACCATCACGTCCTACCTCCACCGCACCGCCCACGGCGAGCCGCTGCTCTACCCGGACTACTCCCGCGGCTACGTCGAGGACTTCCTCCGGATGACCTTCGCCGTTCCCTACCAGCAGTGGGACCCGAACCCGGTTGCGGTCAGGGCGCTCGACAAGCTCCTCATCCTGCACGCCGACCACGAGCAGAACTGCTCGACGTCGACCGTGCGCATCGTCGGGTCGAGCCATGCGAACCTCTACGCCTCGGTCGCCGCGGGCATCAACGCGCTCTCCGGTCCGCTGCACGGCGGCGCCAACGAGGCCGTGCTCGCCATGCTCAGCCAGATCCACGAGAACGGCGGCGACGCGACTGACTTCATGCGTCGGGTCAAGGACAAGGAGGACGGGGTCCGGCTCATGGGCTTCGGTCACCGCGTCTACAAGAACTACGACCCGCGCGCCGCGATCGTCAAGAAGAGCGCCGACGAGGTCCTCGATGCGCTCGGTGTCACGGACCCCCTGCTCGACATCGCACGGACGCTCGAGGACATCGCGCTGAACGACGACTACTTCATCGAGCGCAAGCTCTACCCGAACGTCGACTTCTACACGGGCCTCATCTACAAGGCGATGGGGTTCTCGGAGCAGATGTTCACCCCGCTGTTCGCGCTCGGACGCATGCCCGGCTGGATCGCGCAGTGGCGCGAGATGATGAACGACCCGCAGTCGAAGATCGGCCGCCCGCGCCAGGTCTACACGGGCGCGACCGAGCGTCCGTACGTCCCGGTGGGCGAGCGCCCCGTCCACTGATCGACGCGAGGGCCGCCGGCCGGCGTCAGAGCCGGCCGGCGTCAGAGCCGGCCGGCGGCCTTGAGCGCGAGGTAGGTGTCGGCGAGCCGCGGAGCGAGGTCGTCCGGCAGCGCGTCGACGACCTCGACGCCGCGTCGGCGCAGCCGCAGCGCGACCGCGGCGCGGTCGAGCTCGGTCCGCTCCGCCGCCGCGGCGTCGAACAGCGCAGCCGCGTCGGTGCGGTCGGCCAGGATCTCCCTGACCTCGGGGTCCTGGACGCTCGCGAGCACGACGGTGTGGTCAAGGCGCGCGACCGCCTCGAGCAGCCCCGCCTCGACCGCCGCGGGTTCGAGTGACGTGAGCAGGACGACGAGCGCCCGCTGCGACAGCCGTTCCTGGACGGCGCCGACGACCCCGGGCCAGTCCACCTCGACGAGCGCTGGCTCGACCGGGGCGAGCGCCTCCGCGAGCGAGGGCAGCAGGCGCGGCCCGGCCGCGCCTGCGACCCGG
>JAFABT010000235.1 GCA_023425905.1 Actinomycetes bacterium
CGATCACGTCCGCCGCGACGACCTGCTACTGGAAGAACAACCAGATCAACATCATCGACACGCCCGGGCACGTCGACTTCACCGTCGAGGTCGAGCGCTCGCTGCGCGTCCTCGACGGCGCCGTCGCGGTGTTCGACGGCAAGGAGGGCGTCGAGCCCCAGTCGGAGACCGTGTGGCGTCAGGCCGACAAGTACGAGGTCCCGCGCATCTGCTTCGTCAACAAGATGGACAAGCTGGGCGCCGACTTCTACTTCACGGTCAAGACGATCGTCGACCGCCTCAAGGCGAAGCCGCTCCCGATCCAGCTGCCCATCGGTGCCGAGAACGACTTCGTCGGCGTCGTCGACCTCATCGAGATGCGTGCGCTCACCTGGCGCGGCGAGACCGCCCTGGGCGAGCACTACGAGATCGAGGAGGTCCCGGCCGACCTCCAGGAGAAGGCGGTCGAGTACCGCGCCGCGATCGTCGAGGCCGTGGCGGAGACGGACGAGGCTCTCCTCGAGAAGTACCTCGGCGGCGAGGAGCTCACGATCGCCGAGATCAAGAAGGGCATCCGTGCCCTCGTGCTCTCGGGCGACGCGTTCCCGGTGCTCTGCGGCTCGGCGTTCAAGAACAAGGGCGTCCAGCCCATGCTCGACGCCGTCATCGACTACCTCCCGTCCCCGCTCGACGTGCCGGCCATCGAGGGCCGCTCGCCGCGCGACGAGGAGATCGTCATCGAGCGCCACCCCGATGCGACGGAGCCGTTCGCGGCTCTCGCGTTCAAGGTCGCGACGCACCCGTTCTTCGGCAAGCTCACCTACGTCCGCGTGTACTCGGGGCAGGTCGACTCCGGTGCCCAGGTCTACAACGCGACCAAGGGCAAGAAGGAGCGCATCGGAAAGCTCTTCCAGATGCACTCCAACAAGGAGAACCCGGTCGAGCAGGCCACGGCGGGTCACATCTACGCGTTCATCGGACTCAAGGACGTCACCACGGGTGACACGCTGTGCGACCCGAACAACCAGGTCGTGCTCGAGTCGATGACCTTCCCGGAGCCCGTCATCACGGTCGCGATCGAGCCGAAGACGAAGGGCGACCAGGAGAAGCTGGGCACCGCGATCCAGAAGCTCGCGGAGGAGGACCCGACCTTCCGCGTCACCCTCAACGAGGAGACCGGCCAGACGGAGATCGCCGGCATGGGCGAGCTCCACCTCGACATCCTCGTCGACCGCATGCGCCGTGAGTTCAAGGTCGACGCGAACGTCGGCAAGCCGCAGGTCGCGTACCGCGAGACGATCCGTCGCGCGGTCGAGAAGATCGACTACACGCACAAGAAGCAGACTGGTGGCTCTGGCCAGTACGCCAAGGTGCAGATGACCTTCGAGCCGCTCGACTCGGCCGAGGGCGAGATGTACGCGTTCGAGAACAAGGTCACCGGTGGCCGCGTCCCTCGCGAGTACATCCCGAGCGTCGACGCCGGTGTGCAGTCGGCCATGCAGCTCGGTGTCCTGGCGGGCTTCCCGCTCGTGGGCGTCAAGGCGATCCTTCTCGACGGTGCCGCGCACGACGTCGACTCCTCGGAGATGGCGTTCAAGATCGCCGGCTCGATGATCCTCAAGGAGGCGGCCCGCAAGGCGGATCCCGTCATCCTCGAGCCGGTCATGGCCGTCGAGGTGCGCACGCCGGAGGAGTACATGGGCGATGTCATCGGCGACCTCAACGCGCGCCGTGGCATGATCCAGTCGATGGAGGACGCCACCGGCGTCAAGGTCATCAATTCTCTCGTCCCGCTGTCGGAGATGTTCGGCTACGTCGGTGACCTGCGGTCGAAGACCCAGGGTCGCGCGGTGTACTCGATGCAGTTCGACAGCTACGCCGAGGTGCCTCGGAACGTTGCCGAGGAGATCATCAAGAAGACCCGGGGCGAGTAGTCCCACAGGTCGACCCGCACCACCCCCAGCAAGAAACCGACCCGTAGGACCGCTACGCCCGCAGGAGTCGACTGACCCCTGCGACGTACGGCAATCACTACCTGAAGTCCTGAGGAGGACCAAGTGGGCAAGGCCAAGTTCGAGCGGACGAAGCCGCACGTCAACATCGGCACCATCGGCCACGTTGACCACGGCAAGACGACCCTCACTGCCGCGATCTCGAAGGTGCTGCACGACAAGTTCCCCGAGCTGAACCCCGAGTTCAAGTTCGACGAGATCGACAAGGCGCCTGAGGAGAAGCAGCGCGGTATCACGATCAACATCGCGCACATCGAGTACCAGACGGAGAAGCGTCACTACGCTCACGTCGACGCGCCCGGTCACGCGGACTACATCAAGAACATGATCACGGGTGCGGCGCAGATGGACGGCGCCATCCTCGTCGTCGCCGCGACCGACGGCCCGATGGCCCAGACGCGTGAGCACGTCCTGCTCGCCCGTCAGGTCGGCGTGCCGTACCTCCTGGTCGCGCTCAACAAGGCCGACATGGTCGACGACGAGGAGATCCTCGAGCTCGTCGAGATGGAGGTCCGCGAGCTGCTGTCCTCGCAGGGCTTCGACGGCGACAACGCGCCGGTCATGCGCGTCTCGGGCCTCAAGGCGCTCGAGGGTGACCCGGAGTGGACGAAGTCGGTCGCCGACCTCATGGACGCCGTCGACGAGAACGTTCCGGACCCGGTGCGTGACCTCGACAAGCCGTTCCTCATGCCGATCGAGGACGTCTTCACCATCACCGGTCGTGGCACGGTCGTCACCGGCCGTGTCGAGCGCGGTC
>JAFABT010000268.1 GCA_023425905.1 Actinomycetes bacterium
TCATCGCCGCGTCCGTGAGACCCCGCACCCGCGCGGCGGGGTCCGACGGCGGCGGGGAGACGAGCAGGTGCATGCCGACGTCGCCCGGCAGCGCGTCGTGGACCCCCGCGAGCGCACCGTGCCGCGGGTCGTAGGTCTCGACGTAGAAGGTTGGTGCGTCGTCGACCGACGCCAACCAACCGTCGGCGTGCGGGTCGGCCGCGACGCCCGCGAGGTAGCGGCGGACGCCGGCGAGGTCGTGGTCGCCCATCTGCCAGAAGTGCGACGCCGGGTCCGTGAGCCACCGGTGGAGCAGGGCCGCGTCGGCGTCGGGGCGGACCGGGGTGATCGTCACGGGACCCACGCTCGTCCGCGTGTGCCACGGGCGCTCGTGCGTCGACGTCGGCGCGGTCATCGGGCCACCTCCGCGGTGGGGCGTGCCTGGCCCGGCGTACCGACGGTGGCCTCCGCGGGGACGCCGAAGTCCTGGAAAGCGATGCGCCGCTCGACCGGGTACACCTCGCGGCCGGTGATCGCCGCGAGGATGACGGAGTTGCGCCACGGGCCCATGCCGAGGTCCGGGGCGGTCACGCCGTGCGTGTGCTCCTCCGCGTTCTGCACGAAGAGCCGGTCGCGCCCCGGGTCGACGGTGTAGTCCCGCGTCACCGCGAGGCGGCCCGCGTCGTCCCAGACGAGGAGGTCGCGGACGGGCGCGAGGACGTCGGGCACGGCCGAGGTGTAGCCGGTCGCGAGGATGACCGTCTCGGTGCGGCGCTCGTGCTCGGTGCCGAGCTGGCGGTGCCGCAGCCGCAGGTGCACCCCGTCGTCGTCCCGCCAGGCTCCGACGACTTCCGTGTCCGTGAGGAGCGTCGTCGGGACGGGCGCCGCGGCGCTCTTGCGGTAGAGCGTGTCGTAGATGTCATCGACGAGCGCACCGGAGATGCCGCGCAGCAGGCTGCGCTGGTCCCGGTTGAGCCGGTCACGGACGGGCTCGGGCAGCGCGTGGAAGTGGTCGGTGTACTCGGGCGACGTGAGCTCGAGGGTGAGCTTGGTGACCTCCATCGGGAAAAACCGCGGCGAGCGGGTCACCCAGTCGAGGCGGAAGTCGTGCCGGTCGATGACGTCGAGCAGGTCCCGGTAGATCTCCGCGGCGGACTGCCCCGAGCCGACGACGGTGACCGACCCCGAGGCGAGGATGCGCTCGCGGTGGACGAGGTAGTCGGCCGAGTGCAGGGCGAGGCCGCCGTCGTCGTCCCCGGATGTGAGCAGGTCCGCGAGGACGGCCGGGACGGCCGGGCGGGTGCCGACGCCGAGGACGACGTGCCGCGTGCGGTAGGTCTCGCTCGCCCCCGTCGCGAGGTCCGTCGCGCGGACGACGTAGAGGTCCGGGTCGAGCGGGTCGACCTCGACGACGGTCGCGCGGCGCCGCCAGCGCAGGCTCGCCAGCTGGCCCGCGACCCAGCGGCAGTAGGCGTCGTACTCCGCGCGCAGCGGGTAGAAGCTCTCCCGGATGTAGAACGGGTAGAGCCGCCCGGTGGCCTTGAGGAACGCGAGGAACGAGAACGGCGAGGTCGGGTCCGCCATCGTCACGAGGTCCGCGAGGAACGGGACCTGGATCGTCGCGCCCTCGATCATCATGCCGGGGTGCCAGCGGAACTCGGCGTGGTCGTCGAGGAACACGCACTCGAGGTCGAGCGGCTCCGCGAGCGCGGCGAGCCCGAGGTTGAACGGGCCGATCCCGACGCCGACGACGTCGTGCACATGGCCCGTCACAGCGCGCCCGCCTGGGTGCGGGCGAGAGGTGCGGACTCGGCGAGGAACGCCGCGGTCGACCGCACGAGGTCGAGCACCGCACGGACGTCGTCAAGCGTGAGGTCGGGGTTGAGCAGCGTGAGCTTGAGGCACGGGCGACCGTTGATGACCGTCCGGGCGACGACGGCGCGGCCGGACTCGAACAGCACGCGGCGGACGAGCGGGACGAGGCGGTCGGCCTCGGCGTCGCTCAGCCCGGGTGGCTGGTAGCGGAACAGGACGGTCGACAGGTCGGTGCGGGAGATCCGGACGAGGTCGATGTCAGCATCGACAAGGGCGTGGACCTGCGTGGTGAGGTCGCACACCGCGTCGACGAGCCCGCCGATGCCGTCCGCGCCGAGCGCGCGCAGCGTCGTCCAGAGCTTGAGGGCGTCGAGGCGGCGGGTCGTCTGCAGCGACTTGTCGACCTGGTTGGGCTCGTCCTCGTTCTCGGGGTTGAGGTAGTCCGCGTGCCAGGCGACCGGGGCGAGGTCGGCGCCGTGCCGCACGACGATCGCGCTCGAGGACACCGGCTGGAAGAAGGCCTTGTGGAAGTCGACCGTGACCGAGCGGGCCCGCTCGATGCCGTCGAGCAGGTGCCGACGGGTGGGCGAGACGAGCAGCCCGCACCCGTACGCGGCGTCGACGTGGAGCCATACGCCCGCCGCGTCGCACACGTCCGCGAGCGCTGCGAGCGGGTCGACACAGCCGCGGTCGGTCGTGCCCGCGGTCGCGACGACGGCCATGGGGATCTTGCCGAGGTCGTCGAGGGCGTCGAGCGCCGCGGCGAGGGCGTCGGGTCGAAGTCGCCCGTCGACGTCGGCCGCGACGAGGACGAGCGCGTCGTCGGCGAGCCCGAGGATGCGCAGGGCCTTGTCGACGCTGAAGTGCGCCGATGGTGCCGCGAGCACCGCGAGCCGCGTGAGGGCGACGGACCGGGCCGCGCCACGCAGCCCGCCGAGCGCCGCCTCCCGCGCGAGGAGGAGGCCCTGGAGGTTGGACTGGGTGCCGCCGGAGGTGAAGACGCCGTCGGCGTCCGGGCCGAAGCCCATCCGTCGGGCGGTCCAGTCGACGAGCCGTCGCTCGATGAGCGTCCCGGTGCGCGACTGGTCGTAGGTGTCGACCGAGGGGTTGACGGCGGCGAGAACGGCCTCGGTCGCGACGGCGGGCAGCGCGACGGGGCAGTTGAGGTGGGCGAGGTAGCCGGGGTGGTGGAACCAGACGGCGTGCTCGGTGAAGAGCGCGTCGACCTCCGTGAGGGCTGTCGCGGTGCCGACCGGGGGGCCGTCGAGGTCGATCGCGTCGATGAGTGACGCGAGCTCGTCGCGGCTCGCGCCGGACGTCGGCCGGGCCGTGTCCCGGAACCGCTGGGCGAGCCCTGCGACCGTCCGGTGCATCGTCGTCGTGTAGTCGTCGGCCGTGCGGGCCGAGAGCAGTGCGCTCACGCGCGTCCCCCTGGTGATGTGTCGAAGATAGGTGTGCCTAACCTAAGCCGTGGGGATGACTCAAGCGGTCACGAGCTCCGTGCGCAAGTTCTGGTCGAGCCGCGAGACGTTTCCGGTATCGGGCCGGGCCGCAGGCGGGCACGATGAACCCACCAGTCGTCCAAGGAGGTGCGCACGGTGGTCAAGCACGCGGGCAAGAAGAGCAAGAAGGCCAAGAACGACAAGAACGACAAGAACGCGAAGATCGACAAGAAGGCCAAGAAGGCCGACAAGGCGCGCGCGAGCGGCGGCTGGTCCGAGCGGCCTGCCAAGATGCTCCGGGTGTCCGAGGGCTTCGTCCTCGCCGACCTCGACGCGGCGTCGACCCCGGGGTGGTCGGGTTCGCGTGCGCAGGCAGAGGCGCTCATGGCGCAGCGCGGTGAGGAGATGAGCGAGCTGCAGGAGCGGCTCTACGCCCACGGGCGCACGGGCGACTCGCGCTCGGTGCTCCTCGTGCTGCAGGGCATGGACACCGCGGGCAAGGGTGGCATCGTCCGGCACGTCCTCGGGATGGTCGACCCGCAGGGCGTCCAGCTCACGAGCTTCGGCAAACCGACGACGGAGGAGCTCTCCCACCACTACCTGTGGCGCATCCGGCGGGCACTGCCGGCAGCCGGGCGCATCGGGGTGTTCGACCGGTCGCACTACGAGGACGTCCTCGCGGTGCGCGTCGAGCAGCTCGTCCCGCCGGAGGTCTGGGAGAAGCGCTACGCGGAGATCAACGCGTTCGAGGCGAAGCTCGTCGCGGCGGGCACGACGGTCATCAAGGTCGCGCTCATGGTCTCGCTCGAGGAGCAGAAGGCGCGGTTGCTCGAACGCCTCGACCGGCCCGACAAGCACTGGAAGTTCAAGCCCGGCGACATCGACGCCCGGGCCAAGTGGCCCGCGTACCAGGAGGCCTACCAGGCGGTCCTCGACCGGACGAGCACCGAGGCCGCGCCGTGGCATGTCGTGCCTGCGGACAACAAGTGGTTCGCGCGGCTCGCGGTGACCGAGCTGCTGCACGACGCGCTCGACGGGCTCGGGCTCGACTGGCCGGTGGCGGACTTCGACGTCGCGGCCGAGCGGGCGCGGCTGGTCGCACAGGAGATCTGAGGCGAAGGCTGGACCAGGGCGCACTTCCGACTCTCACGGCGACCCCGGGTCCGGCCCCGCCCAGCTCGTCGCGCGGGCGGTTCCGACCGCGCTCGTGACCTCGACGCCCACCTCGACGACGCCCGCGCCCAGCTCGGCGCACGTCGTCAGGCGGGCGTCGTTGCGCTCGACGACTGCCCGGGCTCGTTCGCACACGCTGCCGCCTGCCGTGCCTGCCGGACCTGCCGCATCCACCGCGACGACGCCGCCGAGGGCGTCGGCGAGCCTGCGATGCTCGGCTGCGGCGAGGGCGCCGAGATCAGCCGCAGCCTGGGCCGTCGACCGCGCGGACTGCGCCTGGACGAGGCCGAGCAGCGCACCCGCGCACAGCATGACGAGGCAGACGGCCGCGAGCACGAGGACGGTCGCCGCGCCGTCGTCACGTCCCCACGGCGGGCGGCGCACGGTGTGGCTCATGGTTCCGTCCGGGCGGTGGCCGACGACGTGAGCGTGAGCGGCAGCGCGGAGGCCCATCCCTGTGCGACGGATCGTCGCGCGGTGACGACGACCCACGGCGGGTCGCGCGTGACGGCGACATCGACGCCGGGCCCGCCCACACGCCGCGCAGCCGCGAGGACCGCCGCGTCATCCTCGCCG
>JAFABT010000277.1 GCA_023425905.1 Actinomycetes bacterium
TCGTCGCCGAGCGCGTAGGACAGGCGCAGGAAGCCCGAGGGCCCGAACGCCTCGCCCGGCACGACGGCGACCTCGGCCTCGTCGAGGATGAGCGCCGCGAGCTCGGCGGACGTCGTCGGCGTGCGGCCGCGGATCGTCTTGCCGAGGATGCCCTCGACCGAGGGGTAGGCGTAGAACGCACCCTGCGGCACGGGGCAGTAGACCCCGTCGATCGCGTTGAGACGGTCGACCATGAGCCGGCGACGACGGTCGAAGGCGGTCCGCATCTCCTCGACCGCGGTGAGGTCGCCCTCGAGGGCGGCGATCGCGGCGCGCTGCGACACGTTCGCGACGTTCGAGGTGAGGTGGGACTGGAAGTTCGTCGCCGCCTTGATGACGTCCGCGGGCCCGACCATCCAGCCCACGCGCCAGCCCGTCATCGCATACGTCTTGGCGACGCCGTTGAGCACGATGGTCTGGTCTGCGAGCTCAGGGACGGCGCGCAGCACGGGGGTGAACACGACGTCGTCGTAGACGAGGTGCTCGTAGATCTCGTCGGTGATGACCCAGATGCCGTGCTCGAGGGCCCAGCGGCCGATCTCCGCGGTCTGCTCGGGCGAGTAGACGGCACCGGTGGGGTTCGACGGCGAGCAGAAGAGCAGCGCCTTCGTCCGCTCGGTGCGGGCGGCCTCGAGCTGCTCGACCGTGACGAGGTAGCCCTGGTCCGCGCCCGCGAAGACCTCGACCGCGGTGCCGCCGGCGAGGGAGATCGCCTCGGGGTACGTCGTCCAGTAGGGCGCGGGGAGCAGCACCTCGTCGCCCGGGTCGACGATCGCGGCGAACGCCTGGAACACGGCCTGCTTGCCGCCGTTCGTCACGAGCACCGTCGCGGGGTCGATCTCGTAGCCCGAGTCACGCAGCGTCTTGGCGGCGATCGCGGCCTTGAGCGCGGGCAGACCCGCCGCGGGAGAGTAGCGGTGGTTGCCGGGGTCGTGCGTCGCAGCGACGGCGGCCTCGACGATGTACTCGGGCGTCGGGAAGTCGGGCTCGCCCGCTCCGAAGCCGATGACGGGTCGACCCGCGGCCTTGAGGGCCTTGGCCTTGGCGTCGACGGCGAGGGTCGCGGACTCCGCGATCGCGGCGAGTCTCCGGGACACGCGTCGGGCACCCGGGCCGGATGCCGGAACCGACGAGGTGACGGGGGTGGACGGTGCGGACTGGGCGGCGGTGGGCTGGCTCACGCGCCCATCTTGTCACCTCTGGTTCGACCCGTCGCGCCCCGTCGCGTACAGTGGGCGGTCGGTGGTTGACGTCCGCCATGATGACGCATGCCCGCAGCGGGTGTGCGCCGTCGCCAGGATGTCGGTCAAGGCCACCGAAGGGCAGTGGCGCAATTGGCAGCGCACCGGTCTCCAAAACCGGCGGTTGCGAGTTCGAGTCTCGCCTGCCCTGCGTGAGTGGGGCCCGGGTCCGTCCGGCCCGTCGACGTTTGCGTCGATCTGCCGGACGGGCCCGGTCGCCCCGCGCAGCGCACCAGCCCTCCACGACGACACCAAGGACGCGCACGTGAGCGAAGCAGCACCGGTGGCAGTTCCGGGCCCCGAGGGGCACGCGGCTGGCGACCATGCACGCAGCACCGGCAAGGGTGCGGGCAAGAACTCCTCGCTCTTCGCCCGGATCGCCCTCTTCGTGCGCCAGGTCGTCGCGGAGCTCAAGAAGGTCGTCTGGCCCACGCGGTCGGACTGGACCCAGTACGTGATCGTCGTCCTCGTGTTCGTCACGGTGATGATGGGCTTCATCGTCCTGCTCGACCTCGGTGTCGGCTGGCTCGCGATGAAGGTCTTCGGCGACTGACGTCGCCGCACCGCACGCCGAACGAACGAGCAAGCAGAAAGCAGGTCAGTACGTGTCCCAGGAGTCGCTGGAGCCGACCCAGAACGCCGACGAGGACGCCGCCGCCACGGTGACGCCCGAGGTCGAGGCGTTCGACGACGTCGTGCCCGAGAGCGGCGCGGAGAACGCTGCTGAGCCGGAGCCGTCCGACGAGCCGACCGACGCGGAGGCCCCGGCCGACGCAGAGCCCGGAGACGCAGACGACGACGTCGACCCGGTTGAGGAGTACAAGCGGCACCTGCGCTCGCTCCCGGGCGACTGGTTCGTCATCCACTCGTACGCGGGCTACGAGAACCGGGTCAAGGCCAACCTCGAGAACCGGACCCAGTCCCTCAACATGGAGGACTACATCTTCCAGGTCGAGGTGCCGATGGAAGAGGTCGTCGAGATCAAGAACACGGTGCGCAAGACCGTGCGCCGCGTCCGGATCCCCGGCTACGTCCTCGTCCGCATGGACCTCACGGACGAGTCGTGGGGTGCGGTCCGCCACACCCCCGGCGTCACCGGGTTCGTCGGCCACACGCACCAGCCGGTGCCCCTCACGCAGGGCGAGGTCTTCTCGATGCTCGCGCCGACGATCGAGCAGAAGTCCGCGCCGGTCAAGGGCGGCGCCAAGGCGCAGCCCGCGATCCAGGTCGACTTCGAGGTCGGCGAGTCGGTCACCGTCACCGAAGGGCCGTTCGACACGCTCCCCGCGACGATCTCCGAGATCAACGCGGAGCAGCAGAAGCTCAAGGTGCTCGTCTCCATCTTCGGCCGGGAGACCCCGGTCGAGCTGTCCTTCGCGCAGGTCGCCAAGATCTGACGCGATTACGCCCGAGCTGCGTCCCTGGTGGAACGCGGAACGGACGCGCTCGTAGTACGCAATCGATTCATCACTCAGAAGGACCCGACATGCCTCCCAAGAAGAAGGTCACCGGCCTTATCAAGCTCCAGATCAACGCTGGTGCTGCTACGCCGGCGCCGCCGATCGGCCCCGCGCTGGGTCAGCACGGCGTGAACATCATGGAGTTCTGCAAGGCCTACAACGCCGCGACCGAGGCCCAGAAGGGCAACGTCATCCCGGTCGAGATCACGGTGTACGAGGACCGCTCGTTCACGTTCATCACGAAGACGCCGCCGGCCGCGGAGCTCATCAAGAAGGCCGCCGGGGTCGCCAAGGGCTCCGCGACGCCGCACACCGCCAAGGTCGCCAACCTCACGTCGGCCCAGGTGCGCGAGATCGCTGAGACGAAGCTCGAGGACCTCAACGCGAACGACGTCGACGCCGCGGCGAAGATCATCGCCGGCACCGCCCGCTCGATGGGCATCACCGTCCAGGACTGAGCCCACGCTCAGCCGGACCCAGTACGACAGCACGACGCATCCCAGTGGCAGGGCCTGTGCGGCCCAACACGACCACGACTGCCAGAACACCAGGAGAGCAGATGACCAAGCACAGCAAGGCCTACCGCGCCGCCGCCGAGAAGATCGAGCCGGGTACTGCGTACGCCCCGCTCGCCGCCGTGCGGCTGGCCCAGGCCACGAGCACGACCAAGTAC
>JAFABT010000308.1 GCA_023425905.1 Actinomycetes bacterium
ACACCCCGGTCGCGACGAGGGCCGCGCGGGTCGACGACCACGCGACGGCCTGCGCCGACGGCTCCGGGACGGTGCTCGCGGGGGCGTCGGACATGCCCGCGGCGACGCGTCTGCGCAGGGTGCGCACCCGGAGCAGCTCGGCGACGTACACGCCGCCGACGAAGCCGACGACGAGGCCGACGACCGGGATGACGAAGAACCCGACGACGCCCGCGACGCCGCCCCACACGAGCGTCGAGGCCGGCACGCCGGCCTTCGTGAGGTGCCTGCCGGCGAGCACGTACTTCGCGACCGCGGCGATCGCGGTCCCCACGGCTGCGACGGCGAACACGACCCACGCGGTCGTGCCGCCCGTCGCGATCGCCCAGACGAGCACCGCCGCGAGGACGAGGAACGCGCCCGGGAGCACCTGGACGACCACCCCGACGAGCCCCGCGAGGATGACGAGCCCGACCAGGAGCTCAGCCCACGGCTCCATCAGGACGCGCCCTCACGCACGGCAGCGCCGCTCATGCGCCGTGCGTGCTGCCCCAGACGACCGCGAGAGCGACGTTGAGCACGACGCCTCCTGCGATCGCGCCGAGGTAGCCCTTCGTCACCTTCTCCGGCTTGCGCTCGCCGATGACGACGAGGGCGGCGACGACGAGGGTGACGAGCAGCTTGAGGCCGATCTTCATGTGGTTGACCTCGCCGTCGGCCATCTCCTTGAGCCCGACCATGAGGATGCCCGTGACGAGAGCCGTGAGCGCCGCGTGCAGGGAGCCCTTCGCGATCGCTCCCTTCGCCATGGACGCGACCGTCGTGCCGAGCAGGACGGCCCAGGACAGCAGGTGGAGCACGAGAACGATCGTGTAGAGGAGGTCCATGCGCCGAAGGCTATGTCCCGCCTGATCCCGCGGCAAACCCTCGGTCGCGTCCACACCTCGGCGCCACGGTGTCCACCAATCAAGACGCCGATTCACCATCCGAGACGCGCGCTGCTACGTTCGTCCGCATGAACCTCGACACGCACCGCGGACCCAGCTGCCGCATGTCGTGTCCGCCCTGCACCTGTCGGTGCTGTCGGGCCGCCTGAGCCGCCCGACCCAGCCCGACCCAGCCCCACGCGGCGCCCCCTCGCCGCTCCTGGACCCCGTGCAGCCGGTTCCCCCTCCGAGATCACCCTCGGGCCTGTGCGCACCCACCGCGAGCACAAGGACTACCCATGGTCACGCGAACCGACGCGTCGACGACCGCACCCGACGCGGCGCCGGCGCCACCCGCCCGGCCCGCGCGCGCCTCGAAGCCGAACGGCCAGTGGGCCGTCGACGGACGCGAACCCCTCAACTCCAACGAGGCCCTCAAGGCCGACGACGACGGCCTCAACGTCCGACGACGGATCGAAGAGGTCTACGCCCACGGCGGCTTCGACTCGATCGACCCCGCCGATCTCCACGGCCGGTTCCGGTGGTGGGGCCTCTACACCCAGCGCCGCCCCGGGATCGACGGCGGCCGCACCGCGACGCTCGAGCCGCACGAGCTCGAGGACCGCTACTTCATGATGCGCGTCCGCATCGACGGCGGTGCGCTCACCGCAGCCCAGCTGCGCGTCGTCGGCGAGCTGTCGACCGAGTTCGCCCGCGACAGCGCCGACATCACCGACCGGCACAACGTCCAGTACCACTGGATCCAGGTCGAGGACGTCCCGGAGATCTGGCGCCGGCTCGAGGCCGTCGGGCTCAGCACGACGGAGGCCTGCGGCGACGTGCCGCGCGTCATCCTCGGCTCCCCCGTCGCGGGCGTCGCCAAGGACGAGATCATCGACCCGACCTGGGCGATCGGGCAGATCGCCGCCCGCTACGTCGGCGACCCCTCGTTCTCGAACCTGCCCCGCAAGTACAAGACCGCGCTCACCGGGCACCCGAGCCTCGACGTCGTCCACGAGATCAACGACTGCGCGTTCGTCGGCGTCGTCCACCCCGAGCTGGGCCCCGGCTTCGACCTCTGGGTCGGCGGCGGGCTCAGCGTGAACCCGCGCCTCGGCGAGCGCCTCGGCGCCTTCGTCCCCGAGGCCGACGTCCCCGACGTCTGGGTCGGGGTGACGTCGATCTTCCGCGACTACGGCTACCGCCGTCTGCGCAACAAGGCGCGCCTGAAGTTCCTCCTCGCCGACTGGGGGCCCGAGCGCTTCCGTCGCGTCCTCGAGGAGGAGTACCTCGGCCGGGCGCTGCCCGACGGCCCCGCCCCCGGACGACCCACGCGCTCCGGAGACCACGTCGGCATCCACGAGCAGAAGGACGGCCGCTGGTACGTCGGGGGCGCGCCCTACGTCGGGCGCGTCTCGGGCACGACGCTCACCGCGATCGCCGACCTCGCCGCATCCGTCGGCTCCGACCGCATCCGGCTCACGCCCCACCAGAAGCTCCTCGTCCTCGACGTCCCCGCCGAGCACGTCACCCAGGTCGCGGCCGGCCTCGACGCCCTCGGCCTCGCGACCTCCCCGAGCCCGTTCCGGCGCGCGACGATCGCGTGCACCGGGATCGAGTACTGCAAGCTCGCGATCGTCGAGACCAAGGCCACCGCAGCGGGCGTCGTCGACGAGCTCGAGCGGCGCTTCGCGGAGCACCTCGGCACGCTCGAGCCGATCACCCTCCACGTCAACGGCTGCCCCAACTCCTGCGCCCGGATCCAGACGGCCGACATCGGGCTCAAGGGCCAGCTCGTGACGATCGACGGCGAGCAGGTCCCGGGCTACCAGGTCCACCTCGGCGGCGGGCTGCAGGGCACCGACCGCGACGACGCCGGCATGGGCCGCACCGTCCGCGGCCTCAAGGTTCCGGCCGACGGCGTCGCCGACTACGTCGAGCGCGTCGTCCGCCGCTTCACGACGGAGCGCCAGGACGGCGAGACCTTCGCGCAGTGGGCACTCGGCGCGGACGAGGAGGCGCTCCAGTGACGACGACCCCCACCCCCGTCCGCCCCGCCGAGGAGGTCGCGCGCCTCCGCGCCGTCGCCGAGGAAGGCGCACGCACGCTGCGCAGCGGCTCCGGTGCCGAGGCACGCGCAGACGAGGTCGCCCAGTGGGCCGCGGAGACCTTCCCCGGGACACTCGCGGTCGCCTGCTCGATGGCCGACCTCGTCCTCCCGCACCTCGTCTCCCAGCACGCGCGCGGCGTCGACGTCCTCTTCCTCGAGACCGGGTACCACTTCCCCGAGACGCTCTCGGTGCGGCGCGCGACGGACTTCGTCCTGCCCGTCCGCGTCGTCGACGTGCTCCCCGCCCAGACGGTCGCCGAGCAGGACGCGACCCACGGCCCGAGGCTGCACGAGCGCGACCCGTCACTGTGCTGCGCGCTGCGCAAGGTCGACCCGCTCGCCCGCGCGCTCGCCGGGTACGACGCGTGGGTGACGGGCGTGCGTCGCGTCGAGTCCCCGACCCGGACGCTCACTCCGCTCGTCACGTTCGACGAGCTCCACGGCCTCGTGAAGATCAACCCGCTCGCGGCGTGGACCGACGACGAGCTCGTCGCCTACGCGCAGGAGCACGGCGTGCTCCTCAACCCGCTGCTGGCCGACGGCTACCCGTCGATCGGCTGCGCACCGTGCACGGCCCGGGTCGCCCCGGGCGCCGACCCGAGGTCCGGCCGCTGGGCCGGGCTCGCCAAGACCGAGTGCGGGATCCACCGATGACGACGACAGCCGAACCGCGGTCCGCGACCGCACCCCTCACCCTCCTCGAGCACCTCGAGTCCGAGGCCGTGCACATCATCCGCGAGGTCGTCGCTGAGCTCGAGCGACCCGTGCTGCTGTTCTCCGGCGGCAAGGACTCCGTCGTCATGCTCCACCTCGCGACCAAGGCGTTCTGGCCCGCACCCGTGCCGTTCGGCGTGCTCCACGTCGACACCGGGCACAACTTCCCCGAGGTGCTCGCCTTCCGCGACCGCACGGTCGAGCGGCTCGGGCTGCACCTCACGGTCGCCCGGGTCCAGGACTACGTCGACGACGGCCGGCTCCGTGAGCGCACCGACGGCACCCGCAACCAGCTCCAGACCCTCCCGCTGCTCGACGCGATCGCCGCCGGTCGGCACGACGCCGTGTTCGGCGGGGGGCGCCGTGACGAGGAGAAGGCGCGCGCCAAGGAGCGCGTCATCTCCCTCCGCGACGAGTTCGGCCAGTGGGACCCGCGCAACCAGCGCCCCGAGCTGTGGTCGCTCTACAACGGGCGCCACCGCCCCGGGGAGCACGTCCGCGTCTTCCCGCTGTCGAACTGGACCGAGCTCGACGTGTGGCGCTACGTCGCGGCCGAGGGCATCGAGCTGCCCGGGCTCTACTACGCGCACGAGCGCGACGTCATGGAACGCGACGGCATGCTCGTCGCCGTCACCGAGCACTCCCCGACCCGCGAGGGCGAGGCCGTCGTCCGCCGCCGGGTGCGCTATCGCACTGTCGGCGACGCCTCGTGCACGGGGGCGGTCGAGTCCGACGCCGCCGACGTCCACGCCGTCATCGCCGAGCTCGCGGCCACGCGTCTCACGGAACGAGGCGCGACCCGCGCCGACGACCGGGCCTCCGAGGCCGCCATGGAGGACCGCAAGAAGGAGGGGTACTTCTGATGAGCACGCTGCTGCGCCTGGCCACCGCCGGATCCGTCGACGACGGCAAGTCGACGCTCGTCGGACGGCTGCTCTACGACTCCAAGTCGATCCTCGCGGACCAGCTCGACGCCGTGGAACGCGTGTCCCGCTCCCGCGGGCTCGGCCACGTCGACCTCGCCCTCCTCACCGACGGCCTCCGGGCCGAGCGCGAGCAGGGCATCACGATCGACGTCGCCTACCGCTACTTCGCCACCGCCCGACGCACCTTCGTCCTCGCCGACTGCCCCGGCCACGTCCAGTACACGCGCAACACCGTGACCGGCGCCTCGACCGCGGACGTCGTCGTGCTCCTCGTCGACGCGCGGCGCGGGCTCGCGGAGCAGACCCGGCGGCACCTCGCCGTCGCCTCCCTGCTCCGCGTCCCGCACGTCGTCGTCGCGGTCAACAAGATCGACCTCGTCGACTTCTCCTCCGACGTCTTCGCCCGGCTGACCGCGCAGGTCGCCACGGCGGCCGACGAGCTCGGCCTCGAAGGCGACGTCGTGACGATCCCGGTGAGCGCGCTCGAGGGCGACAACGTCGTCACCCGGTCCGCACGCACCCCCTGGTACGACGGACCGAGCCTGCTCGAGCTGCTCGAGGACCTCCCCGTCGGCACCGACGGCGACGAGAGCGCGCTGCGCTTCCCCGTCCAGCTGACGATCCGGCCGCAGGCCGCCGCCGCCGATCCCGCCCATCGCGACTACCGCGGCTACGCGGGCCAGATCGCCCAGGGCACCGTCCGCGTCGGCGACGAGGTCGTCGTGCTGCCGGCTGGCACCCGGACAGCGGTCGCCGGGATCGACACGGTCGACGGGCCGCTCGACGTCGCCGCCGCGCCCCGCTCGGTGACGCTGCGCCTCACGGACGACGTCGACGTCGCGCGCGGTGACCTCATCGCCGCCGCGGCGGACGCACCCGTCCCGACGCAGGATGTCGCCGCCTCGCTCTGCTGGCTCGCGACCACGCCGCTGCTGCCCGGCGCCCGGGTGCTCGTGAAGTCGGGGACGCGGACCGTCCAGGCCGTCGTCCGGCAGGTGACGGGCCGCCTCGACCTCGGCACAGGTGACGTCCTGCCCGCCGACCGGCTCGAGCTCAACGACGTCGGGACGGTCGAGCTCCGGCTCGCCGCCCCCGTCCCCCTCGAGCAGTACGCGACCTCCCGCGCCACGGGCGCATTCCTCGTCATCGACGCCCACGACGGGCTCACGCTCGCCGCAGGGATGGTGGGCACGACTCTCCTCGGGGCCCGATGTCGGGCGGCCCTGCCCGCGCACGCAGGCTGACCCGCGCACGTCCGCTCACCAGCGGCCGGGCGCGGCCCCTCCCCGACATCGACCGCCCCGACCCTGAGAGATCCACGCCATGACCCACACCACCCGCCCCACGTTGCTCCGACAGGTCGCCGCAGGAGCCGGGGCGCTCGCCGCCGGCCTCCTGCTGGCCGCCTGCTCGACGTCCGCGGGCGGCGCCAGCCTGCCGACGCCCGTCGGCCCCGCAGCCGAGCT
>JAFABT010000322.1 GCA_023425905.1 Actinomycetes bacterium
GGGGGGGGGGGGGGGCCTGGGGGGGGGTGAAGGTGCGGAGGCGGAGGGAGTTGGCGACGACGAGGACCGAGCTCGCCGCCATCGCGGCTCCGGCGATCATCGGGTTGAGCAGCCCCGCAGCAGCGAGCGGGATCGCCGCGACGTTGTACGCGAACGCCCAGAAGAGGTTCTGCTTGATGATCCGCAGCGTCCGCCGCGACAGCCGGATCGCGTCGACCGCCGCCATGAGGTCGCCCCGCACGAGCGTGAGGTCCGCCGCCTCGATCGCGACGTCCGTCCCCGTGCCCATCGCGAGCCCGAGGTCCGCCTGCGCGAGCGCCGCCGCGTCGTTGACGCCGTCGCCCACCATCGCGACGCGTCGCGACGTCGCCTGCATGCGCTGCACGGCCGCGACCTTCTCGTGCGGGAGTACCTCGGACACCGTGTCGAGCTCGGAGATCCCGAGCTGGGACGCGACGTGCCGTGCGGCACCCGCGTTGTCGCCCGTGAGCAGGACGGGCCGCAGCCCGAGCGCCCGGAGCCCGTCGACGGCCCGGCGACTCGTCGCCTTGAGCGGGTCGTGGAGCACGACGAGCCCGCGCACGACACCGTCCCAACCGACGGCGACGACCGTGCCGCCCGTGCGATACGCGGCCTTGACCTCGTCGCGCAGCTCTTCCGGCAGGTCGAGGCGCAGGTCGTTCGCGAGCCAGACGGGGGTGCCGACGACGACGCGTCGGGCGAGGTCGAGCCCGGAGTGCGCGGTGCGCACCACGCCCTCGACCCCGTGCCCGGCATGGTTGCGGAAGTCGCGGACCTCGAGCGCGCCGACGACGACGCCGTCACCCCCGACGGCGACGTCCCCCTCGGGCTCGTCCGTCGCGCGCCCTGCCGCGGCGATCGCCTGCGCGATCGGGTGCTCGGACCGTTGCTCCACCGCGCCGGCGAGCGCGAGCAGCTCCTCCCGGGCCGCCGCGCTCGCTCCCGCGGGCAGCACGACGTCGGCGACGACCATGCGGCCCTCGGTGAGGGTGCCCGTCTTGTCGAGGACGATCGTGTCGATGCGTCGGGTCTCCTCGAGGATCTCCGGGCCCTTGATGAGGATCCCGAGCTGGGCGCCGCGGCCGGTGCCGACGAGCAGCGCGGTCGGCGTCGCGAGCCCGAGGGCGCACGGGCACGCGATGATGAGGACGGCGACGGCCGCGGTGAACGCCTGCTGCGGCTCGGCGCCCTGGGCGAGCCAGCCGACGAGGGTCGCGATCGCGAGCACGAGGACGATCGGCACGAACACCGCGGAGATGCGGTCCGCGAGACGCTGGACGGGTGCCTTGCCCGTCTGGGCGCGTGAGACGAGGCGGCCGATCTGGGCGAGCGCGGTGTCTGCGCCGACCCGGGTCGCCCGGACGACGAGGTGCCCGGAGGTGTTGACGGTCGCGCCCGTCACGTGGTCGCCCGCGACGACGTCGACCGGCACGGGCTCGCCCGTGAGGAGCGAGGCGTCGACCGCGCTCGCGCCGTCGAGCACCTCACCGTCGGTTGCGATCTTCTCTCCCGGGCGGACGCTGAAGACGTCGCCCACGCGCAGGTCGCCGACGGCGACGCGCACCTCGGTCCGTGAGGTCGGGTAGTCCGGCAGCACCGCGGCGTCCTTCGCCCCGAGGTCGAGGAGCGTGCGCAGCGCGTCGCCGGCGCGCCGCCTGGAGCGGTGCTCGGCGTAGCGGCCCGCGAGGAGGAACGTCGTGACGACGGCGGCGACCTCGAAGTAGAGCTCGGGCATCGATCCGGCCTCGTGCGCGGCGCGCGGCCACAGCGTCGGCTCCATGCGCATCCCGAGCTCGCCGGCGCCGCCGAGGAGCAGCGCCCACAGCGACCACCCGGTCGCGGCGACGACGCCGAGCGAGACGAGCGTGTCCATCGTCGACGCGAGGTGCCGGGCGGCGCGGGCGGCGGCGCGGTGGAAGGGCCAGGCGCCCCACGTGACGACGGGCAGTGCGAGCGCGGTGACGGCCCACTGCCACCCGGTGACCTGCCACGCAGGCACCATCGAGAGGACGAGGACGGGGGCGGTGAGGACGGCGGAGACGACCAGGCGGCGCTTGAGGTCTGCCCCGCGGTCGGCCGTGGGCGCCGAGGTGTCGCCTGCGGGGTCGCCTCCGTGGGAGTGGGCCTGGAGCGCATGCTCGTCGGGGCTGGGCGTCTCGTGACCGGCGTGCTCGTCCGACCCGGGGAGGTCGGTGCGTCGGGTGACCCGTGCGGTGTACCCGGCCGACTCGACCGCGGCGATGAGCGCCGCGTCGGCGGCGGGCTCGGCGGGCTCGCGCGCCGCCTGCCCCGCGGCGCCGTCCTCGGGCGTCCGCAGCTCGACGTATGCGGTCTCGAGCGGCAGGTTGACCGTCGCCGTCGCTCCGGGGACCCGGTTGAGCTTCTTCTCGACGCGCGCGACGCACGACGCGCACGTCATCCCGCCGACGGCGAGCTCGACGGTCGCACGCACCGGGGTGGCGTCGAGCGGGGCGTCGTCCGGGGCGGGCGCGGCCCCGGGTGGCGGTCCGGCGGTGCGGGGGGCGGCTGTGTGGTCGGTCGAGCGTGCCATGGGTGCACCTCCGGGTGCGTGCGCGGGCTGCGGGGCGTGGGGCCCCGGGGAGGTCGCGGGCCTGTCTAGAGCAGGGAGCGGTTCGGGGTGAGGACGTAACCGGCCTCGGTGATTGCGGCGGTGACGGCCGCGAGCTCGAGCGGTGCGTCGGACGTCACGATGACCGGCGAGGAGCCGCCGGTGTGGAGGTCGACGTCGACGGCGACGACGCCGGGGACCTCGCGCAGCTCGTTCGTCACGGCCGTGACGCAGTGACCGCAGGTCATGCCGTCGACGAGGTAGGTGGTGGTCGTGCTCATCATGGACCTCTCGGGTGGGTGGGCGCGCCTCGGGCGGCGCGGGGTCAGCTGCGGACGAGGCGGGCGATCGCGTCGGCGGCCTCGCGGACCTTCGCCGCGCCGTCGTCCGGGGAGGAGCGGGCGGCTTCGACGACGCAGTGGCCGAGGTGGTCCTCGACGAGGCCGAGGCTCACCGCCTCGAGGGCCTTGGTGACGGCTGCGACCTGGGTGAGGACGTCGATGCAGTAGGTGTCCTCGTCGACCATGCGCGCGATGCCGCGGACCTGGCCTTCGATGCGACGCAGCCGCTTGAGGTAGTCCTCTTTGGTTCCGGTGTACCCGGGCACGGGGTGCTCCTCGTCGGTCGTCGTCGCGCGGTCGCCCGTCGGGGCGTGCAGCGGTGACAACGACGATACCCCCTCGGGGTATTCCGCCCCGGGACCATCGACCCGCCCGGGCCGCCCTCGGCATGCTGCACGACGCACGAAGCGCGCGATGTCACCGCGTGAGCGCCACCCAGATGAACAGCTGTGTGAGCCAGAACCCCGTGAGGAGGTTGAGCCAGAGGAACCGTCGCCACCCCCGGTTCGCCTCCTCGCACCGGGCGTCGGTGAGGTTCCAGAAGGGCGCGACGGACGCGGCGTAGGCGAGCGCAGGAACCGCCGCGAGCACCCCGGGCCACCCCGTCCCGACGAGGACGACGGCCGCGACGACGTAGGCGACGAGCGCCGCGCGCACGGTGCGACGCGCCCCCAGGTGGGTCGCGATCGACGCGATGCCCGCGTCGCGGTCCGCCGTGATGTCCTGCACCGCGCCGAAGGCCTGCGACGCGGCGCCCCACACGAAGAACGCGACGAGCGCGCACACCGTCACCGTCGTCACCTCGGCGTCGACGAGCGCGAGCGCGACGACGGCGGGGCTCACGAAGTGCGTGCTCGACGTGAGCGAGTCGAGCACGGGACGCTCCTTGAACCGGAGCCCCCGCGCGGAGTACGCGACGACGGCGAACATCGACACGACGAGTGCCGCGCGGGCCGCCCAGCTGCCCACGGCGAGGAGGTAGACGAGGAACGGGGCGCAGCTGAGGGCCGCGGACCACAGGGTGAGCCGGTGCCACCGTGTCGAGAGCACGACGCCCTCGAGACCGCCCTTGCGCGGGTTGCGCAGGTCCGACTCGTGGTCGAACACGTCGTTGATGCCGTACATCGCGAGGTTGTAGGGCACGAGGAAGAACACCGTGCCGAGGACGAACGTGACGTCGACCCGTCCGCCGCCCAGCAGGTAGGCCGCCGCGAAGGGGTAGGCGGTGTTGATCCAGCTGAACGGCCGCGAGGAGCCGACGACCTGGCGCAGCGCGGCACCCGCGCCCTCGCCGCTCATCGGCCCGTCCCGTCGGCATCGGTTGTGCGGGGTGCGGGCGCGGGCGGACGCGACGGCAACCCCGTGCGCCCGCCTCCGAGCAGCAGCATGACCGCGGGCATGCCGAGCCCGGCGGCGACCGGCCAGGCGAGGTCCTCGACGGGCGTGAGCCACACCCGCACCCCGACGAGGCTGCCGGCGTCGTAGCGGAAGAGGTCCGCGGCGATCATGAGCGAGTCGAAGACGACGGTGAGGACGAGGAGGACGACGACCGTCGCGGCCGTCGCGACCCACCACGCGCGCGAAGGACGCCGGACGACGCCCGCGACGGCGAGGAGCGCGGCGGGCACGAGCAGCGCGACCCCGGCGAGCTGGAGGTAGGTCATGCGACTCCTTCGTCGGCGCTGGTTCGGGCGAGGCCCCGCAGCACGAGCGCGTGGACGACGAGCGCCACGTGCGCGAAGAACGTGACGAAGACGAGCTCTTCGATCGGCAGGTGCGGCGCGACCTCGATGCCGGTCAGCGCCGCGCTCTCGCCGCGCCCGTAGATCTCTACCGCGATCGCGACGAGGTCCCACACGAGGAACAGCGCGGCTCCCACAGTGACCGCGAGCAGTCCCCGGCGCACGTCGCACCCGAGGACGAGGCGGTGCCGGAGGTCGATCGTGAGCACCCCGGCGGCCGAGACGAGCAGCGCCAGAAGGTAGAGCGGTCCGGTCACGTCGCCACCGGTCCGCTCGACCGGTCGCCGCGGACGCGCTTGAGGACGAGCTCGGCGCTGATGAGGCACATCGGCAGCCCGACGCCGGGGATCGTGCTCGCCCCCGCGTAGAGCAGCCCGTCGACGTGACGGGAGGCGTTGCGGCCCCGGAAGAACGCGCTCTGCCGCAGGGTGTGCGCCGGGCCGAGCGCCCCGCCCGACCACGCGTGCAGGTCCGTCGCGAAGTCGCCAGGTCCGACGCTGCGCCGCACGACGACGCGCGAGGCGAGGTCGTCGATGCCCGCCCACGTGGCGACCTGCGCGATCGCCGCGTCGACGGTCCGCTCGACGGTCGCGTCACCCGAGCCGTCCACACCGCCGCGGCCGATGCTCACGTCCGCAGGCACCGGGACGAGGATGAAGAGGTTCTCGTGCTCCGCGGGAGCGACGGACGGGTCGGTCGCGGACGGGCGGCACACGTAGATCGAGGCCGGGTCCGGCACGTGCCGGTCGTCGCCGTAGATCGCCTCGAAGCCGGCGCGCCAGTCAGCGGTGAAGAACAGCGAGTGGTGCTCGAGCTGGGGGAGGGAACCGGACACCCCGAGGTAGGCGAGCACGGCCCCGGGCCCGGGGTCGCGGGTCGTCCACCACTCCTCGGGGTAGGTGCGCAGGTCGGGGGAGAGCAGCTGCGTCTCGAGGTGGTGGAGGTCGCCCGCCCCGACGACGAGGTCCGCGGGGAGCTCGATCGTCGTCCCGTCGGCCTCGACGCACCGCACGCCCGTCACGCGAGCGCGGGGGCGGCGCAGGAGTCGCGTGAGCGGGGCGGCCGCCACCCGCGTCGCGGGCTGGTCCGTCGTGACCGTGACGACCTCCGTGCTCGTGCGCAGCCGCACGCCCTCCGCGAGGGCGAGGCGCTCGAGCGCGGCGATGATCTCGGTGAGCCCGCCCTGCGGGTAGAGCACGCCGTCGTCGAGGTCCATCGAGCTCATGAGGTGGTACATGCTCGGGGCGCGGTCGGGGGAGGTGCCGAGGAAGACCGCGGGGTAGCCGAGCACCTGGCGCAGCCGCACGTCGGAGAACTGCCCGGCGACGTGCTGCTCGAGCGAACGGAGGAGCAGCATCGCAAGCCGCGGTGCGCGCCGGAGCACGGCGCGGTGCAGCAGCCGGGCCGGCCGGTCGAAGCTCGTGTAGAGGAAGTGGCGCAGCGCGAGCGTGTACGCCTCCTTCGCCGAGTCGAGGTACGCCTCGAGGCGCCGTCCCGCGCCGGGCTCGATGCGCTCGAAGGTCGCGACGTTCGTCGCGCGGTCCGAGGCGATGTCGACCGGATCCTCGCGTCCCTCGAAGAACACCCGGTAGCCGGGGTCGAGCCGGACGAGGTCGAGCTCGGCCGCGGCGCTCGTCCCGAGCAGCTGGAAGAGGTGGTCGAAGACCTCGGGCATGAGGTACCACGAGGGCCCGGTGTCGAAGCGGAAGCCGTCCCGCTCCCACGTCCCCGTGCGGCCGCCGACCTGCGGCGCGCGCTCGACGAGCTCGACGTCGTGCCCGTCGCGGGCGAGCAGTGCGGCGGTGGCGAGGCCGGCGATCCCGGCGCCGATGACGACGACGCGGCGCCTGCGGCGGGTCATCTGCGTCCCCCGGTGAGGAGCACGCGCGCGAGGAGGCGCGCCTTGACGACGTCGGGGACCCGGACGCGGGTGGTGAGCAGCTCGCTCGCGGGGGTGCGCCGCAGGCGGCGGGAGAGCTCGGCGAAGAGGTCGTGGGCGAGCCGGACGGCGCGGCGGCTGCTCGAGGGGAGGTCGTCGATCGCCCGGGCTGCGGCCGCGAGGTCCGCGTCGATGTCGTCGAGCAGGCGGTCGCGATCGGCATCGGTGAGGGTGCCGGGCTCGGTCCCCGGCAGGTAGAGCCGGCCGAGGCCTTGCTGGTCGGCGCCGACGTCGCGGAGGAAGTTCACCTTCTGGAAGGCGGCGCCGAGGCGGACGGCGCCAGGGGAGAGGGCGGCGTAGGCGGCGTCGGGGTCGGGGGTTCCGGCGAGGAACAAGCGCAGGCACATGAGGCCGACGACCTCCGCGGAGCCGTGGACGTACTCCTGGAGCGAGGCGTCGTCGTGCTCGGTGACGGTGAGGTCGGCGCGCATCGAGGCGAAGAAGGGTGTGATGAGCGCGTCGTCGATGCGGCCGGCGCGGGCCGCGACGGCGAAGGCGTGGACGACGAGGTCGGTCGAGTATCCGGTGCGGACGGCCTCGAGGGTCGTCTGCTCGAGCGTGTCGAGCAGCCGGAGCGTGCGGGCGCGGTCGTCGTCCGCGAAGGGTCCGTCGACGATCTCGTCGGCGACGCGCACGAGGGCGTAGACGGACCGCACCTGGCCGCGGACCGGCTCGTCGAGCAGTCTGCACGCCCACCCGAAGGACGTGGAGTACCCGGCGATCACCCGGGCGGCGGCCTCGGCGGCGACGGCGTCGTAGTGCGCCCGGGGGGCGAGCGTCGGGCTCATGCGGCGTGCTCCGTCGCGAGGACGCTCGTCGTGCCGATCCACGACATCACGGGCTCGGCGAGGCCGAGGTCGTGCGCGAGGTGCGCGGCGGCGCGGAGCGCGTCGGTGACGAGCCCGTCGACGAAGCGGCGCGAGCCTGACTCGACGAGCAGCGCACGCGCGACGTCGGCGTCCTCGCGGGTGAGGTCCGGGTCGCCGACGAAGCGCGCGAGCCGGGGCCACACCGCCGTCGTGCGGGCGTGCGCGACGAGGGCGGTGCTCTTGCCCTCGCGGAGGTCGGTGAGCGAGCTCTTGCCCGTCTCGGTCTCGTCGCCGAACACGCCCTGGAGGTCGTCGAGCAGCTGGAAGGCGAGGCCGAGGTGGGAGCCGAGGAGTCCGAGCCGGGCGACGTCGGCGTCGGAGGCGCCCGCGAGCACCGCGCCCGCCTGGAGCGGCAGCTCGAAGGAGTAGACGGCCGTCTTCCGCTCGGCCATCGTGAGCACGTCGCCGAGCGAGGGGGGCTCGGTGGACACGGCGTAGGCGACGTCGGTGAGCTCGCCGGCTGCGGTCACGTGGACCGCGTGGTCGAGGAGGTCGAGCAGCCGGCGGGTGATGTCCGCGTCGGTCGACGCGAGCGCGAGGGTGCGGGTCGCGGCGACGAGGGCGAGGTCGCCCGCAAGGATCCCGGCGGTGCGCGCGAGGGTGTCGGCGCGGTCGTCCGGGA
>JAFABT010000344.1 GCA_023425905.1 Actinomycetes bacterium
CCGCCGTTGGCGGAAGCACGCTGCTGAGCATTCAGCCCGGCTGGATCGACGAGCTGATGGCGCAGCTTGACAGCGCGCTCGTGGAGCTCAGCGCAACGCCGACGCCGACTCCGACCCCGACGCCGACTCCGACGCCGACTCCGACGCCGACGCCGACTCCGACGCCGACGCCGACGCCGACCGTCCCGGTCGGAGCCTGCTCCGCGACCCTCACGGTGGCGAACAGCTGGCCCGGTGGCTTCCAGGGCAACGTGACGGTCACGGCTGGCTCTGCCGCGATCAGCAGCTGGAAGACGGCGTTCTCGCTGCCGTCCGGCGCCTCGATCGGTAACGGCTGGTCCGGCACGTTCAGCGGCAGCGGCTCCGCCGTCACCGTGTCGAACGCGGCCTGGAACGGCGCCCTCGGTGCAGGCCAGTCGACGAGCTACGGCTTCATCGGCAACGGCACGGCACCCTCCGGCACGACGACCGTGAGCTGCTCCGTGAGCTGATCGTTCGACGCGCCACACCCGAAGACGCGGTCGGCCCCGGTGAGCCTGAGCTCGCCGGGGCCGGTCGTCCGTTCGGAGCGGGTGACGAGAATCGAACTCGCGTAGCCAGTTTGGAAGACTGGGGCTCTACCATTGAGCTACACCCGCGTCGGTGACGGATCGCGCGTGACTGGTCACGTGCGCCGCGCCGAACAGGGCATAGCCTAGCCGGTCTGAGCACCGCGTCCTGCGCGGTCCGGTCGTCGGGGCCGCGTCCGTGGCCCGGTCGCTAGACTGCGGCGCGCACGGGATGTGGCGCAGGTTGGTAGCGCGTCCGCTTTGGGAGCGGAAGGTCGCGGGTTCGAATCCCGCCATCCCGACAACTCTGCGTGTGGCGCACCCCGTGGTTTGGCGCGTCCCGTGAGCCGTGCCGTACCATCGTCAGGTTGCGCGCGCGTGCCTCGACGACCACGGACGGTGCGTGCGCGCCCCGGGACCCCGCGTGATCACACGTGCGGCCCGCGCCCGAGACCTCGCGCCGGGACCTCCGCCGCGACCATCCGCCAGCAGTGGGAGACCATCGAAGTGAAGAGCGCCGTCGAGACCCTGGACTCAACCAAGGTCAAGCTGACCGTCGAGGTGAGCCACGCCGAGCTCCAGCCGAGCATCGCGCACGCCTACGAGCACATCGGTGCGGAGATCCAGGTCCCCGGCTTCCGCAAGGGCAAGGTCCCGGCGCGCATCATCGACCAGCGCATCGGCCGGGGAGCCGTCCTCGAGCACGCGATCAACGAGGGACTGCCCGCGTTCTACCGCGACGCGATCGCTGAGAACGAGCTGCGTCCCATGGGCCAGCCTGAGGTCGAGGTCACGAAGGTCCCCGCCGAGGACGAGGCCGAGGGAGAGCTGCACTTCACCGCAGAGGTCGAGGTCCGCCCGGAGGTCTCCCTGCCCGAGCTCGGCTCGCTCACGCTCGCGGTGGACGGCGTCGAGGTGACGGACGCGGACGTCACCGAGCGGCTCGACGCGCTGCGCGAGCGCTTCGGCACGCTCGTCGGCGTCGACCGGCCGGCGGCCGAGGGCGACTTCGTCGTCGTCGACCTCACCGCGAAGATCGACGACGTCGAGGTCGACTCGGTCTCGCAGATCAGCTACCAGATCGGCTCGGGCAACATGCTCGAGGGTCTCGACGAGGCGCTCATGGGACTCTCCGCAGGCGAGTCGACGACGTTCGAGACCCAGCTCGCCGGTGGCGAGCACGCCGGGCAGACCGCGACGGTCGCCGTGACGGCGTCGACCGTGAAGACGCGTGAGCTCCCCGAGGCCGACGACGACTTCGCCCAGCTCGCCTCGGAGTTCGACACCCTCGACGAGCTCGTCGCCGACCTGCGCGAGCAGGCCGGGCGCGGCAAGGTCTCGGGCCAGGCCGTCCAGGCGCGCGACCTGCTCATCGCGCGGCTCACGGCGGACGCCTTCGACGTCCCGCAGGGCGTCGTCCAGGCCGAGGTGCACCGTCACCTCGAGTCCGAGGGGCGTCTCGAGGACGACGCCCACCGCGCCGAGGTCGTCGAGGAGGCCACGACCGCGCTGCGCAACCAGATCGTCATGGACACCCTCGCCGAGAAGCTCGAGGTGAAGGTCTCCCAGAACGAGCTCCTCGAGTACCTCGTCCAGGCCTCGCGCCAGTACGGCATGGACCCGAACTCCTTCATCAAGGCGGTCGACGAGGGCGGTCAGATCCCGTCGATGGTTGCTGAGGTCGCGCGCTCCAAGGCCGTCGCCGTCGCTCTGCGCCAGGTCACCGTCACGGACCCGTCGGGCGCCGTCGTCGACCTCTCGGAGTTCATCGGCACGGACGCCGACGACGCCGCGGCCGAGGCGCTCGTCGAAGACCTCGAGGGCGCGGAGCCCACCGAGGACTGAACCGACCCCGGGGCTCCCACCCCGCACCCTGGCACCACGCTGCGCCGTCAGCGAAAACGACCCCACGAGGGACGTTCTCGCTGGCGGCGTCGCGTTAGGGTCACCAAGAACGTCCGTACGGATCGGTCGACGCCACGCAGCGACGGCACCACGCGGGCACCCACATGCTCAACCTGCAGAAGGAGTCCGCTGTGAACGACCAGCTTCCGGCGATCAACCGGGCGGACGGTCCGGGCCTGGGCCTCAACGACCACATCTACAACCGGCTGCTGCGCGAGCGCATCATCTGGCTCGGCTCCGAGGTGCGTGACGAGAACGCGAACGCCATCTGCGCGCAGATGATGCTTCTCGCCGCCGAGGACCCGGACAAGGACATCTTCCTCTACATCAACTCCCCGGGCGGCTCGATCACCGCGGGCATGGCGATCTACGACACGATGCAGTACATCGAGCCGGACGTCGCGACGGTCGCGGTCGGCATGGCCGCCTCGATGGGGCAGTTCCTGCTCTCCTCGGGCACCAAGGGCAAGCGCTACGCGACCCCGCACTCCCGCGTGATGATGCACCAGCCCTCGGGCGGCATCGGCGGAACGGCGACGGACGTCCGGATCCACGCCGAGCTCATCATGCACATGAAGAAGGTCCTCGCCGAGCTCACCGCGGAGCAGACGGGCAAGTCGGTCGAGCAGATCCACCAGGACTCGGACCGCGACCGGTGGTTCACGGCCGACGAGGCGCTCGAGTACGGCTTCGTCGACCACGTCGTGTCCCACTCCGCCGCCGTCGCCGGAGGGGGCGGCACGGCCTCCTCGTGAGCGCCGCGCCCCCCATTTCAGACCTCGCTTCGAAGGAGCACCCGTGAGCAGCACCGAGTCGCAGTTCATCTCCGCCGCCCAGCGGCTGTCAGGCTTCGTCAACCGGCCGATGCCCTCCCCGTCGTCCCGTTACGTCATGCCGCAGTTCGAGGAGCGGACGGCCTACGGCTACAAGCGGCAGGACCCGTACACGAAGCTCTTCGAGGACCGCATCATCTTCCTCGGTGTGCAGGTCGACGACACCTCGGCCGACGACGTCATGGCGCAGCTGCTCGTGCTCGAGAGCGCGGACCCGGACCGTGACATCAACATCTACATCAACTCGCCCGGCGGCTCGTTCACGGCGATGACGGCGATCTACGACACGATGCAGTACATCAAGCCGCAGATCCAGACGGTGTGCCTGGGGCAGGCTGCCTCGGCCGCCGCCGTCCTGCTCGCAGCGGGCGCGCCCGGAAAGCGACTCGCGCTCCCCAACGCGCGCGTCCTCATCCACCAGCCCGCGATCGAGGGCGGCTCGTACGCTCAGGCCTCGGACATCGAGATCCACGCGAACGAGCTCATCCGCATGCGGGAGTGGCTCGAGGAGACCCTCGCGGCCCACACCGGGCGGGACCTTGAGCTCGTGCGTCAGGACATCGAGCGGGACAAGATCCTCACGTCGGCCCAGGCCCTCGAGTACGGGATCGTCGACCAGGTCATGGCATCGCGCAAGGCACCCGTCCTGCCCGCGAAGGACTGATCGGGACCCTGGCCCCGAGGCGTGACCCCGGGGCCAGGGCGAACGAAGGTCGCACACTGACACGTGTCGCACCACGGTGTGTCAGAGTGGGATGCGAGACTGGACCCAGCCCGATCACCGGGCGGCAGCGCAACGAGGAGGCTTCGATGGCACGCGTGGGTGACGGCGCCGACCTTCTCAAGTGCTCCTTCTGCGGCAAGACGCAGAAGCAGGTCAAGAAGCTCATCGCGGGACCGGGCGTCTACATCTGTGACGAGTGCATCGAGCTCTGCAACGAGATCATCGAAGAGGAGCTCGTCGAGGCGAGCGAGGTGGGGCTCGTCGAGTTGCCCAAGCCGCGCGAGATCTTCGACTTCCTCGAGCAGTACATCGTCGGGCAGGAGCCCGCGAAGCGGTCGCTCGCCGTGGCCGTCTACAACCACTACAAGCGCATCCAGGCCGGCGCGGAGGGCCGCATCGGCGCCGCCGCGGACGCCGACCCGGTCGAGATCGCCAAGTCGAACATCCTTCTTATCGGCCCGACGGGCTGCGGGAAGACGTACCTCGCGCAGACGCTCGCGAAGATGCTCAACGTCCCCTTCGCGATCGCGGACGCGACGGCGCTCACCGAGGCGGGCTACGTCGGCGAGGACGTCGAGAACATCCTCCTCAAGCTCATCCAGGCCGCTGACTATGACGTCAAGAAGGCCGAGACGGGCATCATCTACATCGACGAGGTCGACAAGATCGCTCGCAAGAGCGAGAACCCGTCGATCACGCGCGACGTGTCCGGCGAGGGCGTGCAGCAGGCGCTGCTCAAGATCCTCGAGGGCACGACGGCGGCCGTGCCGCCGCAGGGCGGGCGCAAGCACCCGCACCAGGAGTTCATCCAGATCGACACGACGAACGTCCTGTTCATCGTGGCCGGAGCGTTCGCGGGCCTCGACGAGATCATCACGTCCCGCGCCGGCCGCCGCGGCATCGGCTTCGGTGCCCCGCTGCACGACGCGGATGACCTCGACGTCTACGGCGAGGTCATGCCGGAGGACCTGCTGAAGTTCGGTCTCATCCCCGAGTTCATCGGCCGTGTCCCCGTCATCACGACCGTCTCGCCTCTCGACCGGGATGCCCTCGTGCGCATCCTCACGACGCCGAAGAACGCCCTCGTCAAGCAGTACGAGCGGATGTTCCTCCTCGACGGCGTCGAGCTCGAGTTCACCGCCGATGCGATCGAGGCGATCGCGGACCAGGCGCTGCTGCGTGGAACGGGCGCGCGTGGGCTGCGGGCCATCATGGAGGAGGTCCTCCAGCAGGTGATGTTCGAGGTCCCGAGCCGCGACGACATCGAGCGCGTCGTCATCACCCGCGAAGCTGTCCTCGAGAACGTCTACCCCACTCTCGTGCCGCGCCCTGCGGAGGCGAAGGACGCCCCGCAGGAGAAGTCCGCGTGAGCGACCTGACGCCGGACGCCGTCCCGGCCGAGCTGCTCGAGCTGCGCTCGACGATCGACAACGTCGACGCGGCGCTCGTCCACCTGCTGGCGGAGCGGTTCAAAGCGACGCAGCGCGTCGGCCACCTCAAGGCGGAGCGTGGGCTGCCGGCATCCGACCTCGCGCGCGAGGCGAGGCAGATCGCCCGGCTGCGGTCCTTGGCCGCGGAGTCGGGCCTCGACCCCGTCTTCGCGGAGAAGTTCCTCGCCTTCATCGTCGACGAGGTCATCCGCCACCACGAGGAGATCGCCAGCACCGCTGGCTGATGCGTGCTGCACCCGCCGCGGGTGCGGTGCCGTCATGTCGTCCGTGTCACGAGAGGCTGCCCTGTGCCCCACCCCACGATCGAGCTGCGACCGCTCACCCGTGCCGACCTCGACCTCATCGAGGTGGCCCGACGATCGCGCGACGGCGCCGGTCCTCTGCAGTGGTTCGGGTTCCGGCCCACCGACCAGGACCGTGAGCGCTTTGCGGCCGACGGCTTGCTCGGCACAGAGTCCGGTGCGCTGGCGATCACAGAGACCGGCGAGCTCGTCGGGCGAGTCGACTGGTTCGCGAGTACGTGGGGGCCGTGGGCGACGTCGGCGTGCGCGACGATCGGGATCTGGGTGCACGCACGAGCGCGCGGCCGGGGCGTCGGCAAGGCGGCGCAGCGGGCGCTCGTCGACCACCTCTTCGACCACACGCGATACGAGCGTGTGCAGGCGTTCACCGACGTGACGAACGCGGCGGAGCGACGTGCGCTCGAGGCGGTCGGCTTCGAGCTCGAGGGCGTCGTCCGCCGCGGGCAGTGGCGCGAGGGCGCGTGGCACGACCAGGCGCTCTACTCGATCCTGCGGCCGTCGTCCGACTGACCGGGGTCAGTCCCGCTGGTGCGTGGGGTCGAGCACACGGTCGAGGAACGCACGGGTGCGCTCGTGCTGCGGGTCACCGATGACGTCCGCCGCAGGACCCTCCTCGACGACGACGCCGCCGTCGATGAAGATCACGCGATCTGCGACGTCCCGCGCGAAGGCCATCTCGTGCGTGACGACGAGCATCGTCATGCCGCCCTCCGCGAGCTTCCGCATGACGGTGAGCACGTCGCCTACGAGCTCGGGGTCGAGGGCTGACGTGGGCTCGTCGAAGAGCATGAGCGCGGGGTCCATGCTCAGGGCGCGGGCGATCGCCACCCGCTGCTGCTGGCCGCCGGAGAGCTGCGCGGGGTGGGCGCCGGCCCGGTCGGCGAGCCCGACGCGCGCGAGGTTGTCGCGGGCGATCGACTCGGCCTCCGCCTTCGAGCGCTTGAGCACCTTGCGCTGCGCCACCGTGCAGTTCTCGAGCACGCTCTGGTGCGTGAAGAGGTTGAAGCTCTGGAAGACCATGCCGACGCGGGTCCGCACCGCGTCGATGTCGACGTCCGGGTCGTTGATCTCGGTGTCGAGGACGCGGACGGAGCCCGATGTGGCGTCCTCGAGCTGGTTGACACAGCGAAGCAGCGTCGACTTGCCCGAGCCCGATGGGCCGATGATGCAGACGACCTCGCCCGCCCGGACCGTGAGGTCGACGCCGCGCAGCACCTCGCGCTCGCCGAAGGACTTGTGGAGGTCTCGGATCTCGACGACCGTGCGAGCGGGGGTGGTCATGCGCGTCTCCTTCGGCCGTTCGCCTCGAGGCGGCGAGCGAGGATCCCGAGCGGGATGGTGAGGACGAGGTAGCAGGCGCCGACGACGAACAGGCCCGTGAGCCCGCCTCCGTCGGGGGAGTTCATCGCGTTCTGGCCGAGCTTCGTCAGTTCGAACTGCGACGTCATGAGGCCCATCGCAGAGATGAGTGCGGTGTCCTTCGTGAGGAGGATGACCTCATTGGTCATCGGCGGCAGCACGATGCGGAAGGCCTGCGGGATGACGACCGTGACCATCGTCCGGGTGTGCGACATGCCGAGCGAGCGGGCGGCCTCGACCTGCCCCTTCGGGACGGCCTCGAGCCCCGCGCGCAGTGTCTCTGCGATGTACGCGGCGGAGACCATGCCGAGCGCGATGCCCACCTTGAGCACGACGTCCTGGATGACGATGCCGAGCGCGAGCGGCACGGCGAACGCGACCGTGATGACGAAGAGGAGTGCGGGGATGCCGCGGAAGAACTCGACGTAGATCGTCGCGAGGATGCGGTAGACGACGACCGAGCTCAGCCGCATGAGGGCGAGCAGGGTGCCGAGGGAGAGCCCGATCGCGAAGGCGCCCAGCGTGTAGAGCACGGTGTTGCCGAAGGCCTGGGGGAGCGAGGGGAGCATCGCCTGCGCGGCGGCGAGGTTGAAGACCGTCTTGCCGACGTTGGTCCAGTCGATCGCGAGAAGGACAGCGACGACCGCGACGACGAGCACGACGTACTGGACGCCGCGGGAGAGGCGGGCGCGTTGGCGCGGGCTCAGTCGCTTCCGTGCGGGGGCGGGGGGCGCGTCCGGCGCGCCGAGCGCAGCGGGGGACTGGGAGGTCATGACGTCGGTCCTGTCGCGAGGTCAGCGGGACGCGCCCCCCCCCCGGGGTGGCCGGGGGCGGGCGGGGGGGGGGGGCGTCCAGGGCGGCACGGTCGGCAAGGACTGGGGCGCGGAGAACGGGCTCACCGGGGTCGAGTTCGCCGACCTCGGCCTCCAGGTCCAGGCGCTCAAGACCAAGCAGGTCGACGCGGTCGTCACCGACCTCACCGTCCT
>JAFABT010000347.1 GCA_023425905.1 Actinomycetes bacterium
GGCGCCCAGCGCCCGCGCTGACGCCCGACGAGGCGGGGCCCCGGACGACGCGTCCGGGGCCCCTCCTCGTCGGCGCCGCCGGTCAGACGTGCTCGTTGGCGCGTGCGAGGTCCTCGTCGAAGTCGACCTCGACGGCGTAGAGGTCCGAGATGTCGACCGGGACGAAGCGCAGCCCGTCCGTCTGGATCGCGAGCTCGATGCCGCGCTCGAAGTAGTCCTGGTCCTCGACCTCGTCCAGGCGCGCGATGAGCGCGGCCTTGTCCTGCGCGGCGACGTAGTTGATCCCGACGGCCTCGCCGAGCGCGACGTCCGTGGGGACCTGCTTGGACAGGTCGGCGATCGCGCCGGAGGCGTCGACGGTGTACTTGACCTCCTCCTCGGCGACCTTGGCGGTGTTGACCGCGACGAAGGACTGACCGGCGGCCATGAGGTCGCGGACGCGGTCGAGGATGCGGGCGTCGAAGACGACGTCACCGTTCATCCAGAGCACCCCGCCCTCGCCCGAGGCGCGCAGCACGCGCAACAGGCTCTTGGAGGTGTTCGTCTGGTCGAAAGCCTCGTTGTAGACGAAGAGCGCCTCGGGGTGCGCCTCGATGATCATCTCGAGCTTGAACCCGACGACGACGATGATCTGGGCGTCCTCGAACGTGGAACGCACGTTGGCCATCTGCTGCGCCATGATCGTGCGGCCGTCACGCAGCGGCGTGAGCGGCTTGGGGAAGGGCCTGCCGAGACGGGTGCCCATACCAGCCGCCAGAATCGCCACCTGTGTCGTCATCAGTCCTCGCCATTCGTCGTCGGTCGGGTGCGGAGCACTCGTCATGCGTCACCTCAGGGAGCGACGCTCGCAGCGTCCGATCCTACCGGTCCGACGCTGGGGACCCTCCGCGCGCACGGAGCCGCACCCGGCCGCTCACGATGGCCTGTCAGCGTGTGGTGCGCGCGGTGATGATCGCGGACGCCGCGTCGAGGAAGCGGGCCATCGACGCACCCGGCGTCGTGTCTCCGAAGTGGTGCGCCGTGAGGGCGGCGACCGTGGCGTCAGGCGGGTCTGCCACCAGGCGGTCGACGAGCGCCGCCGCTCCGGGCGCGGCCGTCGCCTCGAGCAGCGGGACGGCCGCGGTGACGCCCGTCGGCACGAAGTCGGCCGTCGTCGAGGCCGGACGCGTGAGGACGATCGGCAGCCCCGCCGCGAGGGCGTCGAAGACGACCGCGGAGACGTCGGTCACGCAGATCTGAGCGACCTGGGTCTGCCACCCGTAGTCCGGGCCGTCGTCGTAGAGGTGGTGGGCCGAGGGGTCCGCCCTGTTGGCTGCGGCGATCCGGTGCGCGAGCGCCTCGAGGGTCGTGCGATAGGTGCGGTCGTAGCTGCCGGTGCGGGGGTGCGGGCGCACGATGACCCGGTGCCTCCCCGTGGTGAGCAGGGCTTCGAGCAGCGCCGGGGCGTGCGACCTGATCGAGGAGTACTCCATGGAGGGCCGGTCGCCCTCCCACGTGGGCGCGTAGAGCACGACGGTTCGTCCGTCGTCGGGCAGGTCGGGCGCGGGGTGCGTGACGTCGATCTGCGGGCGCCCCACGACGCGCAGCCGACCGAGGTCGTAGCCGACGAGGCGCTCTGCGAGCCGGTCGACGGCGGCCTGCCCGGCCACGAAGACGTGGTCGTAGGCCTTGGCCTGGTTCGAGGCCATGTACGCCTTGTCGGACTCCCCGTGGTTGAGGAAGACGTGCGCGGGGCGCGCGAAGCGGAGCAGGGAGAAGTTGCGCACGTTCTGGTTGACGTAGAACACCGCTCCGACGGGTTGCTGCGCGAACCACTGCTCGGCGTCCGTGATCCGGGGCACGTGATGGACAGGGAGCCCAGACTCTTCGATGAGGATGGCGGCCGCCGCCGGATTGCGGGCGAGGATCGCCACGGGGTGGCGCTCGGCGAGCTGGCGCAGCGGCTCGTACCACTGCCGTGCCTGGTAGAGGTTGATCGTCGAGTCCGGGAAGTAGAGCACGGCCTCGAAGTGGTCGAGCGGGAGTTCACCCTGCTGCTCGAGGAGGACGCCGAGCGTTCGCCGAGCCCGGCGGCGTCGCAGCACGCCGCGGATCGTGCGCGTCACTGCGCGGGCGTCGGAGAAGAGACTCACTGGGTATCGACAATCTGCGGGGTCCGTGGGGGCCGGCCCAGATTACGGGCTAGTAGGAGGGATGGGCGTAGAAGTCGACGCGCGCCTTGGACCTCTCCCGGATGTACACACCTCGTTTGCTTCCGAAGCCACCCGACTTGGACGTGTTGCCCTCGAGCGTGACGAGCGTCTTCTTGCGCACCTGGAGGATGAGGCCGACGTGCGTCGCTCCCGAGCGGCTGTAGGAGTAGTCGTAGAACGCGTACGACCCGACCTTGGGCTTGTGCTTCTTCGAGCGCGGGCTGAACGTCGTGATGGACTTCGACGCCTTGACGGCGCGCACGAGCGCGGGGAAGTTGTCCCGCGTGGGCAGCACGCCGGGGTTCCCCGACGCGACGGCGACCCACGACTGGAAGACGCCGCACCACGCGTAGCTCGACCCGACCCACCGGTTGTACTTCGACCCGCGCCAGGACGGCTCCTTGTAGCCCACCTGGGATCGCGCGACGGCGATGAGCTCGGCGGCACGGGACGTGCCCTTCTGCCCGATCGCCTTCGACTTCGACGACTTGGAGTACAACGCGCCCTTGGCGAAGGACTGCACGCAGCCGCCTTCGAGGAGCCCGCACTGCGCGTCCTCCTTGGGCACCCCGTAGGTGCCCGTCATCTTCTTGGCCTTGTTCCACGCGGTGCGGATCTTGCCCTGGACGAGCCACGTGCGCACGGCGCCCTTGCGCGTCACCTCGACAAGGGTGCCCTTGGAGAAGGTCTGGTAGCGCATCTTCGTGACGCCGGACAGGCCGACCTTCCGCAGCGATGTGGCCCTCGCGGTCTTCACGCCGGTGGATGCCGTGCCGAGCCGGTCCCCGATTTGGGTGCGCCTGGTCTCGAGGGAGCGCTTCTTCGTCGTCCGGGTGACCCGCACGGTCTCGCTCGACCGCATCTTCCCGTCGAGCTCCGCCCGGATGCGGTACTCGCGCGTGGACGTGGGGTGCGTGCGGATCGTGAATGAGCCGCTCGCTGAGCTGCGCGTCGACGCGAGGCTGCGCCACGACCCGCCTGGGGCGCGATGCTGCAGGATGACCTTCGTCTTGGCCCCGCCGGAGGAGTCTCTGAGCGTGCCCGTGAACCACACCGCCTCGCCCTTGACCACGTTGGACGCGCTCGAGGACAGCGTGGCCTTGTGCGCCGCGGCCACGGCTGACGTCGCGCCGAGCGGCAGCCCAGTCGGCAGGACCGAAGGCGCGACGAGCGCGAGCGCGAGCGCCCCGACGGCTGCGAACCGTCGGCCACCACCCCTCACGAGTAGTCCGGGTAGGCGTAGTAGAGCGGCATCGACAGCGGTCGGGTCTTGAGATAGACGCCTCGCTGGTTACGGTTCTTCGGGTTGGACGTATTGCCCTCGTAGGTCGTGATCGAACTCCGGTTGACCTTGGCGACGATGCCCACGTGCGTCGCGTTGACCTTGCCGTCGTCGATCGTGTCGAAGAAGACGAGAGCGCCGACCTTGGGCTTCGCACCGGTCTTCATGCCCGAGCGAACCTTCGAGGCGAAGGACGAGAACTTGCCGACCTGGGGGACGATCCCGCGATGGCCCGCCGCGGCGTAGGCCCATTGCTGGTACATCCCGCACCACGCGGTGTAGAGGCCCTTCCAGTCGTTGTACTTCGAACGGTTCTTGCCCTTCGTGAGGGTGTAGCCGACCTGCGACTTGGCGGCCGCCAGCACGGCACCGAGCTTCCCGGTGCGCCCCACGCCCGACGCCTTGCGCGTCGTGGAGGAGTCGTAGAGGGTGCCGCGGGTGAACTCCTGGACGCATCCGCCCTCGAGCAGGCCGCAGCGCGCGTCAGCGACGGGTACGCCGTAGGAGCCCTTGGGGCCGCCCGCCTTCGCATAGGCGGCGAGGATGTCACCCTGGATGACCCAGGTGCGCTGCGCCTTCCCCGAGCCGGTGCGCACGAGCATGCCCTTGCTGAAGGTCCGGTAGGCGATCTTGGAGCCGGACACCGTCGCCGTGCGGACCTTGGACTTGGCGGACCCGAGCTGCGACTTGAGGACCTTGGCCCGCGACGAGAGGCTCCGACCGGCCGACGTCGTACGCACGACGACCACGGCGCTCCGGGACGCCTTGAACGTGGGCGTGGTGAGCACCCTCGCCCGGTAGTGCCCCGAGCCGCCCACGCGGTGCTTCACCGAGTACGCCCCGCTCGACGAGGACGTCCGCTGCGCGACCTTCTTCCACTTGCTCGAGCTGCTGGAGCGTCGTTCGAGCACGACGCGCGCCCCTGACAGGCCGAGGTCGGCGCGGCTCACCCGGCCGGTGAACCACACCATCTCACCCTTGCGGGGCGTGCGGTCGTTGGCCTTGAGCGAGACCGCGGTGCCCTTCTTCGTGGCTGCCTGGACACCTGCCGCAGGCGCCACGGAGACCGCCGGGACGGCCGCTCGGGGGGCCACGGCCACTGCTGGAGCAGCGCCAGCCGCCGGGCTGGCGATCGCCGGAGACGCGCCGACGGGTAGACCGAGCGCGAGTGCGACACACAATGCGCCGAACCGGGATCTGGAGCTCACGGAGTGCCTCATCTTGTCAGTCTGGGCAGATCGTCGGGTCGGCCGCAACTCCGCCGCGAGGGCGCCTCAGCGCGCCGTGACGATCGCGCTGATCCGAACCCGCTTCTTGTCGAGCGTCTTGAGCTTGACCGTGCCGGTGAACCGTGACGGGAGGGTGACCTTGATCCGGCGCTGCGGGGTGTACTTCTTGCTGACCATCGAGACGCGTGCGACCTTCCTCGCGCCCGCGAAGACGTCGACCCGCCCGTACCGCGGGCCGGAGGGCGCGATGATCCACACCGTTCGCACATCCTTGGCGCCCTTGACCTGCACCGTCGCGCCCTTCTTGAAGGTCGTCCACGCGTGGTCGCGGTAGTACTCGGCCTTCTTGGTGACGGTCCAGCGCTTGCTGCTCGTCTTCGACACCGTGTGCTTCGAGGTGCTCACCGCACGGGTCGTCGTGCCGATGACCCGTGTCATGCCCTTCATGCCCGTGGGACCGACCGCCCGCACGGCGACCGTCCAGGTCGATCCGGTCGGCAGACTGATCTTGTGGGAGAGCGCCTTCGTGCGCGCGTGGACCTTCCATCCCTTGGCGCTGCTGGGCAGTGCCTTGCCGTGCGAGGCCTTCCGGACGAGGACCTCGTACGACGTCGCCCCCGTGACCTTCTTCCACCGGTAGGTGAGCGAGCCGCTCAGCCGGATCGGCGTCTCGTTCCACCGCAGCGCGTTCGCCACCGGCCCGGGCAAGACGGTCGCGGGGGTGCCGTGCAGCTGCGTCGCCTCGGCGACCTTCCCTGCGACCGCCTTGCGGATCGCGGGGAGGCGGTCGTAGAGCCGCCCGCCGGGGCACGCGGTGTAGTTCGTGTCGATGTGGCCGCGGATCGCGGGAAGTGCTTTGGTCCACTTCCCAGCCTTCCACCGGGTGCCGGACTTCGTCGACGACCCGGTCTTGAGCTTGACCTTGCTCAGCGGGTCGAGCTTGTACCGGTAGGCCTGCCAGGCGAGAACGTCGACGAAGGCCTGCTCCATCGCTGCCGAGGGCTTGACCTTCTGGTGAAAGCTGCCGATCGCCGAGACGCCGATCGTGTCGGTGTTGTACCCGCCCGCCTGGGCGCCGACGACGAGCTCCTCGATCGAGCCGCGTCGGCCCTCGTAGATGTTGCCGAACTTGTCGATGAGGAACTGGTAGCCGATGTCCGGCCATCCGAGCGTCTGCGTGTGATAGCGGTACATGCCGCGGATCATCGCGGGGACGTCGCGCTCCGTGTGCGTGTTGGAGGAGACGGTGTGGTGGACGTACATCGCCTTGAGCGTCGAGGAGCGTGAGGCGTCCCAGGCCCACGCCTCGTTCGCACCCCACTGGGCGCGCGTGACGATCGTGGGGCGCAGTCCGCCGTCTGGGCCCGCGTGAGGGGCGTTGATGTTGTCGTTGCCGTTACCGGGGGCGTTGCCGTTGTCGTTGCTGCCGTTGTTGTCGTTCCCAGGGGCGTCGTTGCCGGGGTCGACGAGGACGACCTGCAGCCCTGCCGGCGTGCGACCCGACGTGGTCTCGACGCGGGCCTGGACGCCGTCCGACCCGGGGGCGAGCACCGGCTCGGACCCTGCGCGGGTGCCCTTCACGCCCGAGTCGACGATGCCGAGCTCGGTCCACTCCCCCCAGGTGCCGTCCGTGCGTACGCGAAGGGCGACCGAGGTCACCGCCTCGCGTGAGTCGACGTCCCAGGCGACCGCTGCCAGGGTGAACTCGGACGTCCGGGTCGCGGGGCTCTGGGCGGCGACCTTGCCGGCGAGGGTCGCGTGGTCGTGGTCGTCGTGGGTCTCGGTGCCGAGCGCCTTGGCCGCGGCACGCACGGAGCCATCGGCGACGGCAGCGCGCGCGACGCCTGTGAGCGGGATGGTCTGCGTCCCGCCCTGGTCGCGCGGGGAGGGCTTGGCCATCGACCGCGGCGCCGCCTGGGTCCCCGTCTGGACCACGGCCGAGGACGCGGCGAGCGCAGGCACGGCGGGGCCGAGTGCGAGGGCGAGAAGCGCGCACCCGGCAAGGGCTCGACGTGCGTGGGACGGGGCCATGCGGTCGACGCTATAGCGAGGTCGACGAGGGCTCGCAACGGGCCTGCTCAGGGGCGTGTCGGAGCCGTCAAGAACGGGATCTCGATGACGCGCACGCCCGGCCCAGCTATTGAGCGAGCGTGAGCGACAGTGCAGCCAGGGTGAGGCCGTCTGCGATGCGACCCCTGCGGATGAGGTCGGCCACAGCGGTCTTGGCGACCCAGAGAACGGTGGTGGCCTCACCGTCGAGGGGCGCGGGGAAGCGGTCCGCTGCGCGTGCAGCTCGGACGGTCCCATGGACGACGGCCACGTCTGCTGCGAGGACACCGGTGTCGGGCCAGACGAAGCCGAGCACCCGACCGTTGACGAGCTCCTCGCCGGTCTCCTCGGCGAGCTCGCGTTCCGCCGTGCGGACGCACGCTGCGTCGCGATCTGCTGCGTCACCGTCGACAATCTCCGCGAAGCCCCGAGGCAGCTCGAGGAACGTCCGCCCGCCCGCGACGGGCCGGACGTGCTCGACGAAGAGCAGGTGCCCGTCGCGCTCAGCGACGACGATCGCACCCGGGGTCCCTGGCCCGGTGCTCAGCCCGTGCTGCAGCCAGCTGCGGCCGGCGACCTCGACCTGCTGGGTCCACAGCTCGATCCTCGGCGGACCTTCCCAGAGATAGACGGTGCGGCGCGGCTCGGCGGTCATGGCTTCAGCGTGCCAGGTGGAGGACGGCACGCATCCGCCGTCGACGGAGCCCGCGCAGCTCGGCGAGGTCCGACCACGGCACGCTCTGAAGCACGACGACCACCGCCCCGAGCCACAGGACCCACAGC
>JAFABT010000381.1 GCA_023425905.1 Actinomycetes bacterium
CACGGGGCGGTCCGCTCCCGTGCACGCCGGAACCGCTGCCGCCTTCGGGCACGGCGTCGAGGGTGCGACGGCGCTCGCGGACTACCTCGCCTGCTTCCGCGCCGACGCGATCGTCCGCGACGCCGAGCACCTGCGTCGCACCGTCTACGGCGGTCGGACGTGGACGACGCTCGGGCAGTCCTACGGCGGCTTCTGCACGCTCGTCTACCTCGCGACGGCCCCCGAGGCGCTCGACGGCTGCATGGTGACCGGAGGGCTCGTCGGGATCACCGCGACCGCCGAGGACGTCTACCGCGCGACGTATGCGCGCCAGGAGACGCGCAACGCTCAGTTCCGGGCGCGCGTCCCGCGCGACGGCGAGCTGCTCGACGCCTTCGCGGACCAGCTCGCCGCGGAGCCCGTGCGGCTGCCCGACGGAGACCTCCTCACGGTTGAGCGTCTTGCGACGCTCGGCTGGTCCTTCGGCATGAGCAGCGGCTTCCGTGACCTGCACTGGGCGCTCGACACCTCGGGGCTCGACGCCGTGGGCGGCCCGCAGCCGACGCCCGGCTTCCTCGAGTGGGTCGCCGCGCAGACGTCCTTCGCGACCAATCCGCTCTACATCGCCCTCCACGAGCCGATCTACCACCAGGGATTCCGGGAACCGGGCTGGGTCGCACAGGCCGAGCGCGACCGTCGTCCCGCGTGGTCGCCGTCGACGCGGCCACTCATGCTCACGGGCGAGATGGTCTACCCGTGGATGCTCCGCGACCACTGGGCGCTGCGACCGCTCGCGGGAGCGGCAGAGGAGCTCGCGAACCGGACCGAGTGGCCCGTGCTCTACGACGTCGAGCGACTCGCCTCGAACGAGGTGCCCGTCGCAGCGGTCCAGTACGTCGACGACCCCTACGTCGACCTCGACCTCGCGCTCGGCACGGCCGACCGCGTCGGCGCGATGGACGTGTGGGTGACGAACGAGTTCCTCCACGACGGGCTCCGCACGTCCGGCGAGATCATCCTGCCGCGCCTCCGTGCGCTGCTCGACGGCACCTGGCAACTCCCCACCGCCTAACCCCCACCCCCGGTCGCCGAGGGCGCGGGTCCCGTTGCCGAGGGCGCGGGTCCCGTTCGCGAAGGCGTGGGTCTCGTTGGCGAGGGCGCGGGTCCCGCTCGCGAGGACGCGGGTCCCGTTGGCGAGGACGCGGGTTCGGTTCGCGAGGGCGCGGGTTGGGTCACCGACGATGCCGACGTGAGGTGCGTCACGCGTCGGCGTAGCCTCGGCTCATGGCCAAGTACCTTGACGTCCATCCGAAAGACCCTCAGCCGCGACTGGTCCAGCAAGTCGTCGCGATGCTCCGTAACGACGCGCTCGTCGCCTACCCGACGGACTCCTGCTACGCACTCGGGGCAGCGCTCGGGTCGGACTCTGCGGCGGAGAGAATCCGCCAGATCCGCAAGCTCGACGAGCGGCACCACTTCACGCTCATGTGCTCGGACTTCGGGCAGCTCGGGCAGCTCGTTCGGCTCGACAACTCGGCGTTCCGCGCGATCAAGGCGGCAACGCCCGGTCCCTACACCTTCATTCTCCCGGCGACGAAGGAAGTGCCGAAGCGCCTCGCCCACCCGAAGAAGAAGACGGTCGGCGTGCGCATCCCCTCACACCCCGTCGCGCTTGCGCTGCTCGCGGAGCTGGGCGAGCCGATGCTCACATCGACCCTGCTTCTGCCCGGTGAAGAGCAGCCGCTCACCGAGGGGTGGCTCGTCAAGGAAGCGCTCGACCACGTCGTCGAGGCCGTCATCGACGCGGGGGACTGCGGAACCGAACCCACGACGGTCATCGACTTCTCGGAGGGTTACCCCGAGGTTATCCGCGTCGGCGCTGGAGATCCCTCGCGGTTCGAGTAGTCCGCCGCCTCGGGGACCCGCGCTCTCGCTAGCGGGACCCGCGTGTTCGGTGGCGGGACCCGCGTGTTCGGGAGCAGGGCCCGCGGGTTCGGGAGCGGGATCCGCGGGTTCGGCGGGCGGGAGGTGCGGGGTCGGGGGCTGGTGGGCGCCAGTACGGTGGAAACGTGGACCTCCTTGACGTGTTGGCGGCATCTCCCTTGCTCACGGTGTTCGTCACCGTGGCGATCGGAACCGCGATCGGGGCGGTGCCGCTGGGGCCGCTGAAGTTCGGTGCGGCCGGCGCGCTCGTCGTCGGCCTGGTGCTCGGAGCGCTCGACCCGCGCCTGGGCGCCGACCTGGGACTCGTGCAGTCCCTGGGCCTCGCCTTGTTCGTGTACACGGTGGGGCTTGCGGCGGGCAGCACGTTCTTCCGCAACCTGCGCCGGCAACTGCCGCTCATGGCGGTGGGCGTCGCGGCGGTCGGCGTCGCGGCGATGCTTGCGGCCGGGACGGGTGCGCTGCTCGATCTTGACCCTGCACTGATGACCGGGCTGTTCACGGGCTCGCTCACCTCGACCCCAGCGCTAGCGGCGGCGACGACGGCTGCGGGCGGCTCACAGCTGCCCGCGGTCGGGTACTCGCTCGCCTACCCCGTCGGCGTGGTCGTGGGGATCGGCGCCGTGGCGATGGTCGTGCGGCGGGCCTGGCC
>JAFABT010000019.1 GCA_023425905.1 Actinomycetes bacterium
CGCAGACGGTTCTCGACGACGGTGGCTGCGTGTGGGTCCTCACCCCCAAGGCCGGGCGACCCGGGCACGTGCTGCCGCACGACGTCGCCGAGGCGTCGACGACGGCAGGGCTGCACGCGACGACGACGTTCGCGATCGCGCCCAACTGGTCGGCGACCAAGCTCGACACCCGCGGTCGGGGCCGGTGACGGCAGTTCCCGCTCTCGGCGACCTCGCGCCCGACTTCACGCTAGCCGACACGCACGGAACGCCCGTGACGCTCTCGGAGCTGCGCGGGGCACCCGTCGCGCTCGTGTTCATCCCCTTCGCGTTCACCGGGATCTGCACGGACGAGGTCTGCGAGCTCCGGGACAACGTCTCCGCCTTCGCTGACGCCGGGGTGACGCTCTACGTCGTCTCCTGCGACCCGTCGCCCGCGCAGCGGGCCTGGGCGGAGCAGGAACAGCTCCCGTTCGACCTGCTCTCGGACTTCTGGCCACACGGCGACGTCGCCCGCGCGTACGGTGCCTTCGACGAGAAGGCGGGTCGCGCGCTGCGCGGGTCCTTCCTCCTCGACGCAGCAGGGACCGTCGTCTGGTCGGTCGTCAACCCGGCGGGCCAGGCGCGGGACATCGTCGGCTACCGTGAGGCGCTCGCGCGGCTCTGACGTCCCGGCCGCCGCTCCCCGCGGGCGTTGGGGCCGGTAGGCTGACCGCCCGTCGGGGCCTGTAGCTCAGTTGGTCAGAGCGCCGTGCTTACACCACGGAGGTCGTCGGTTCGAGACCGGCCGGGCCCACCTTCCGCGAGAGCCGCATGACCGGCTTGACCTTGCACCGTGGTGCACGGTCGAGGCTGCTGCCATGACACATGACAGAGCCCGCACGATCGTCCGCGCCTCAGCCATCTACGACCTTCTCGTCACGGTGCCCTTCGCCCTGCCCGTCACCGCGACGTGGCTGTTCACGGCGCTCCACACGCTCCACGAGAACCTCGGGCTCACAGGCGCAACCCCCGACGCGGGCGCTGTCTTCACGCTCATGTTCGCCAACCTCATGGGCAGCGTCGTGAGCGTGTGGGCGCTGTTCCGGATCGCGCGCCCGACACTCGCCGCCGGAGTCGCGGACACGGGCGCGCGGGTGCTGTTCTCGCTCGGGATGATCACCGCGCTCGCAGGCGGGGCCTCTCCGCTCGTCGTCGTCATGCTCGTCCTCGAGGTCGCGTGGGGCGTCGTCCAGGGCGTCGCGGTGCTGCGCGCGCGACGCAGGGAGGATCCGCGCGCGCGGGCGGGCAGCTCGGCGACGACCTTCTAGGCTCCTCGCATGCGCATCACCGAGCTGGCCAGACGCGCCGGGGTCAAGTCGTCGACGGTCCGGTACTACGAACGCTCGGGGCTCCTGGCCGAGCCCGCCCGCACGCACGGCGGCTACCGCGACTACGACGACGATGCCGTGACGACGCTCCGGTTCCTCCGGCGGGGCCAGGAGCTCGGGTTCACGCTCGCCGAGCTCGCCGCCTTCACCGCCCTGTCGGCGGCGGTCCGCGGCGGTGAGGTCAGCCGGGTCGAGGTCGACGCGGTCGCGCGGGCCAAGCTCCGGGAGATCGACGCCCGGATCGAGGACCTGCACCGCACCCGCGACGCGCTCGCGGGCTTGCTCGACGCCGAGTGCCTCGACCCGGACGCAGCCTGCCCGGTCGTCGCCGCGCTCGGGGTCATGCCCGACGCCACCGTCACGGCCGGGCCTCGGCGCGCTCACGCAGGCCGCGCGCGGTAGTTTCAACGCGTGACGAGCGTCGAGCAGGAGCCGCAGCACTCGATCGGCGCCGAGTCGCTCGCGATCTACCTCGCGCTCGGCACGGGCGCCCTCGGCGCGGCCGCCGGGGCGGTCATCGGCTTCATCCCGCAGCTGCCGCTGTACGGCGAGCGGTCCCTCGGCGTCTTCGCCGCGATCGGGGCGGGCGTCGTGAGCGCAGGGGTCGCGGGGTCGGGGTACTGGCGGGCACGCAACGATCCCGGGCAACGGTGGCGCGCCGAGCTGTCACCCATGGTCTCGCGCATCAACGTCGCGAGCGTCGTCCTCGTCCACGCCGTCCTCGCGGTGCTCGCCGCGCTCGTCGCGTTCCTCGTGCTCGACCTCTCGTTCGTCGGTCTCGAGGTCGACCCGTTCTGGTCGGCGACCCTCATGGGTGTGACGGTCGGGCTCACGGCCTACCTCGTGCACCTCTCGGTGACGTCGCTCACGACGCGGCACATGGTCACCCTGCTCCTCGCCTTCGTCGGGGTGAGCGCGGTGACGGCGATGGTGACAGCCCCGGACAAGGAGTGGTGGAAGGTCCACTTCAGCCACCTCGGGACCTTCTGGAGCCTGTCGAGCCTCATGTTCAACGGGGCGCTCGTCGTGGGAGGTCTGCTCGTCACGACCTTCGCCGTCTACGTCGCGAACGACATGCGGCCGCTCGTCGCCGGGGGCGTGCTCCGGTCGAAGGGCAGCCCCCGAGCGATCTCGCTGCTGTTCGTCCTCATGGGGTCGCTGCTCGCGGGCGTCGGGCTCGTGCCCGTGAGCCTGAGCCTCACGGTGCACAACCTGTGCGCCTTCGGCGTCGCGTCGATGTACCTGCTGCTGCTCGTCGCGGGCCGGTGGATCCTGCGGGGCATGCCGCGGGCGTACTTCGTCGCCGCGTGGGCGTTCCTCGCCGCGACGCTGCTCGCGGTCTTCCTCTACGCGAGCGTCGACCTCCTCAGCCTCACCGCCTTCGAGATCGTCGTGTTCGCGCTCGTGTTCGGCTGGATCTCGGTGTTCATCCGGTTCCTCGGCGTCGCGAACCAGGAGATCGCCCCGCGAGCCCCGCGACGCCCGCGTCAACTACCGTGGACGGGTGCGCGCGACCTTCCTCCACGGCCCAGGTGACGTCCGGCTCGAGACGGTCGCCGACCCGACAATCCTGCGCCCGACCGACGCGATCGTCCGCATCGTCGCGTCCTGCGTGTGCGGCTCGGACCTCTGGAGCTATCGCGGGGTCCGGACCAGCGCCGAACCCCGCGCGATCGGGCACGAGCTCGTCGGCGTCGTCACCGAGGTCGGGAGTGACGTCACGTCCGTCCGCGAGGGACAGGTCGTCATCGCCCCGTTCTCGATCGGCTGCGGCGAGTGCGTCCACTGCCGCAACGGCGTGCACACGTCGTGCGTCCGGCTGTCCTGGTGGGGCGGCGACGACCACGAGGGTTTACCCACGGGCGCGGCGCAGGCCGAGGCCGTGCGTGTCCCGCTCGCGAACGGCACTCTCGTCCCGGTCGACGGCGTCGACGAGTCCGTGGACGAGTCGCTGCTTGCGAGTCTGCTCACCCTGAGCGACGTCATGGGCACCGGTCACCACGCCGCCCGCTCGGCGCGCGTGAGCGAGGGCGACACCGTCGTCGTCGTGGGCGACGGGGCGGTCGGGCTGTGCGCCGTGCTCGCCTCGGCCCGTCTCGGTGCAGAGCGCGTCGTCGTGATGTCTCGCACCCCTGCCCGGGCCGACCTCGCTCGCCGCTTCGGTGCCACCGACGTCGTCGCGGAGAGAGGGGCAGACGGCGTGGCCCGGGTGCTCGACCTCCTCGACGGGGTGGGGGCTGACGCGGTGCTCGAGTGCGTCGGGACCAAGGAGTCGATGAACCAGGCGACGGGCTCGGCGCGGCCCGGCGGTCGGGTCGGCTTCGTCGGCGTCCCGGCGGGTGGCCCCGAGCTCGACGTGGGTCGCATGTTCTCGACGAACGTGTCCGTCGCCGGGGGAGTGGCGCCCGTGCGCGGGTACATCCCCGAACTGCTCACCGACGTGCTCGCAGGCACGATCGAGCCCGGTCGGGTCTTCGACGACGTGCGCCCGCTCGCCGATGTCGCAGGGGCGTACGCGGCGATGGACGAGCGTCGCGCGATCAAGTCCATGCTGCGGCCCTGACAGGCGCCGGTAGCCTCTGCTCATGACTCCTGAGGCCGACGCCGCCCTCTCGCTCGCCGACGTCATCGCCCTCCTCGAGCAGCGGTATCCGCCGTCGACCGCGGAGTCGTGGGACGCGGTCGGCACGGTCTGCGGCGACCCCGACCAGCGGGTGCGCAAGGTGCTGTTCGCCGTCGACCCGACGCGGCTCGTCGTTGACGAGGCGCTCGAGTGGGGTGCCGACTTGCTCGTCACCCATCACCCGCTGCTGCTCCGGCCCGTCCACTCCGTCGCAGCGACGACCTTCAAGGGCGCGATCGTCCACCGCCTCATCCGCGGCGGATGCGCGCTGCACGTCGCGCACACGAACGCCGACTCCGCGCCCGGCGGGGTCGCGGAGGCGCTCGCCCTCGCGATCGGGCTCACGGACCTCACGCCGCTCGTGCCTCAGGTGGCCGAGCCGGTCGACAAGCACGTCGTCCTGGTCCCGGAGACCCACGCCGAAGACCTCGTCGACGCGATGGCCGCGGCCGGGGCCGGGGCCCTCGGGGCGTACTCGCGGTGCGCATGGACGACGACGGGGGAGGGCACCTACCTGCCTGGTGCGGGCGCGAACCCGACGATCGGGCAGGTGGGCGTCGTCGAGCACGTCCCCGAGGCGCGCATCGAGATGGTCGCCCCGAGGCGCCTCCGTGCCGGCGTCGTCGCCGCGGTGCAAGCAGCACACCCCTATGAGGAGCCGGCCTTCGACGTGCTCGAGCCTGCCTCGCTCCCGCTCACGGGGCTCCAGGGCACCGGGACGGGACGGGTGGGCGTGCTGTCCGAGCCGACGACGCTCGAGGGCTTTGCGCGCCAGGTCGCGGCCGCGCTGCCGCGGACGGCGCAGGGCGTGCGGGTCGCGGGCGACCTGGCCGCCACCGTGCGCCGGGTCGCGGTCGTCGGAGGGTCCGGCGACTCCCTCTTCGACGCCGTCCGTGCCTCGGGTGCCGACGTCTACGTCACCGCTGATCTGCGACACCATCCCGCATCCGAGCTCCGCGAGCGGGCAGAGCACGAGGTGCGGGGCCCGGCGCTCGTGGACGTCGCCCACTTCGCGAGCGAGTGGCCATGGCTCGAGCACGCAGCGCGCACCCTCGTGCGGGACCTGGCCGACCGCGGCACTACGGTGGAGACCCGGGTCAGCACGCTGTCCACGGACCCGTGGACCACCCGGATCGCCTCGACGGAAGGAACCTCCCTGTGACCACCGCCCCTCCCGAGGACCAGCGACGCCTGCTCGACGTCCAGGAGCTCGACACGAAGCTCGACCAGCTCGCCCACCGGCGTCGCACGCTTCCCGTGCTGAGCACCCTCGGCGAGCTCGACGGGCGGGCGGCCGACGTCCACGCGGCGCTCGTCGCCTCCCGGACGGCCGCGAGCGACCTGCGGCGTGCCCTCACCAAGGCGGAGGGCGACGTCGAGCAGGTCCGCAATCGGGTGGCCCGCGACCAGCGGATGCTCGACTCGGGCACGGGCACGTCCAAGGAGCTCCTCGCGATCCAGGACGAGCTCGCCTCGCTCGCCCGTCGGCAGGGCGACCTCGAGGACGTCGAGCTCGAGGTCATGGAGCGTCTCGAGGCCCATCAGGGGGCTCTCGACGAGCTCGAGAAGGCTGCCGCCGAGCTGGACGCGCAGCGCGCCGCGGCTGAGGGCGAGCGTGACGCGCAGTGGGCGGAGATCGACGCGGAGGCGGCGACGATCGCCGCCGAGCGCGCCGCCGCGGTCGCAGGCCTCGAGCCCGGGCTCGTGAGCCTGTACGAGCGGCTCCGCGGTCAGTTGGGCGGTTCGGGGGCTGCGCTGCTGCGCGGACGGCGCTGCGAGGGCTGCCGCCTCGAGCTCAACCCGATGGACGTCGAGGCGCTGCGCAAGGCCGCACCCGAGACGGTGACCCGCTGCGAGGAGTGCGGTCGCATCCTCGTGCGCCTGCCCGCAGGCGGCGGCGAGGGCTGAGCGTGACGGCCGCTCAGCAGCGTCGTGCGCTCGTCGTCGAGGCCGACGGGGGCTCGCGGGGCAACCCGGGGCCGGCCGGCTACGGGGCGCTCGTCCGCGACGCCGCGACGGGCGCGGTGCTCGCGGAGCGTGCGGACTTCCTCGGGGTCGTGAGCAACAACGTCGCGGAGTACTCGGGGCTGGTCGCGGGGCTGCGGGCTGCGGCCGAGATCGACCCTGCTGCGCAGGTCGAGGTGCGGATGGACTCCAAGCTCGTCGTCGAGCAGATGTCCGGACGCTGGAAGATCAAGCACGAGGACATGGCACGACTCGCCGCGGAGGCGGCTGGCGTCCTCCCGCGCTCGCAGGTGACGTACACGTGGGTGCCGCGCGCCTCGAACGGTGCGGCTGACGGCCTCGCGAACGAGGCGATGGACACCCGGGCTGCTGTGGTGCGGGACCACGACGCCGGGAGGCTCGCGGAGAGCGGTGCCGCGCCCGCGCGGTCCGGAGGGACAGCGGCGTCCGCTCCCGCGCCGACGCCCGACGCTCTGCCGCGGGTCGCGCTCGGTGCGCGGATGGCCGTGCGGATCGAGCGAGGCGCGCCGTTGTCGGTCCTCCTCCTGCGGCACGGCGAGACGCCGATGACGCCGCTCGGGCAGTACTCAGGCTCCGACGTCGCCGGCCCGCCGCTGTCGGCGTCCGGGCGCGTGCAGGCGGCTCAGGCCGCGGACCTGCTCGCACGCGTCGGGCACGACGTGTGGCCGGACGTTCCTCCGCCGCGACGGGTCGTCGCCTCCCCGATCGTGCGCGCCCGAGAGACCGCGGAAGCGGTCGGGCGTCGCCTGGGGTGCCACGTCGAGGAGGACGCGCGTCTCGCCGAGGTGCGCTTCGGTGCGTGGGAGGGGCTCACTCGCGACGAGATCGAGTCGGGATGGCCCGGCGACCTCCAGCGCTTCTACGACGAGCCCGCGCGACGCGCCCCGGGCGGGGAGTCGATCGACGACGTCGGCCGCCGCGTGCGCGCAGCCCTCGACGAGCTCGTCGCCCACCACGGGACGTCGGCGGCGTCGGTCGCCCTCGTCACGCACTCGGTGACGATCCGGGCGGCCGTCGGCATCGCCTTCGGGGCGGACGCGGCCTCGTGGTCGCGCCTGCGCGTGGGACCAGGGTCGATCACCCTGCTCAACCTCTGGCCGGACGGTGCGACGGAGGTCGTGGCCGTGGGGGTGCCACCCGCTCGCTGAGCACGGCGCGCGCGAGGTGCGGGTGCGCCTTGAAGGTCGGCCGGCGCTCGACGCGATCAGGCGACGATGAGTGACAAGGTGCGCGCGCCCTTGCTCGTCGGCTCGCCCAGTTCGACGGCGAGCAGCGACTCTCCGATGAGTTCGGCGGACGCATGGGCGACGTCCTCGCTCGTGCGAGGCAGGGCGCCCGGCCGGGTGAGCAGATGGCGTGTGAGCACCCCGCGCGTGTGCTTCGCATGGTGCGAGACGACGGATCTGTGCCCGTCGACCTCGCGGAGCACCTGGACGGCGAGCCAGTCGACGCCAGGGGCGGGCCGCCACGCGGCGACGTAGCCGCCCGAGCGGCAGTCGACGACGACGTCACCGGCAGCGCGGGCGTCGAGCGGCTCCGCGAGCGCGCCGCGCCAGAACCTCGCGAGCGGGCCGACCCCGGGAAGGTCCGTCTTCATCGAGAGGCGATAGGCGGGGATCGGGTCGACCGGACGGACGACCCCCCACAGGGCGGAGGCGATGAGCACGTCGTCCGTCGCCCGGGCCGCGGCCGCCGGGGGAAGGTCGGCGAGCCCCGCGGCGGCGAAGAGCACGCCGGTGTAGACCTCCGACGCGGGGGCGGCAGGCGCTCCGCGCAGCGCCGTGTTCGCAGCGACCTCCGCACGGAGCGATGCGCCCGCGCCGAGGACGTCGAGCGCGTCCGGCCGTGCCGACACCTCCGCGAGTGCGTCGAGGACCTTCTCCCGGTACGGCACGAGCGCGGGTGACACGAGCGCGTCGAGCCGCGCGGCAGGCAGGCCGGGATCCGGGGCGGTCTTGCCCTCTGAGGGCGGCAGCAGCACGAGCACCCGAGAACTCTAGGCTGACCTCGACGCGACGCAGGCCGGACCACGGGTCGCACCACGAGGGGAGCACGCATGGCACAGGTGAAGATCTACGGCCGCCGCGACGTGTGGGCGCCGCGCCGCACCGAGGTGTCCGACGCGATCCACGACGCGCTCCAGACGGCGTGGGGCCTGCCCGAGGCCAAGCGCTTCCACCGGTTCCTCCTGCTCGACGCCGAGGACCTCGTCGTGCCGAGCCGTTCGGAGCAGTACCTCGTCGTCGAGATCGTCGCGTTCAGCGGTCGGTCGCGCGAGGCGGTGCGGGCGCTCGTCGCGCGGTTCTACGACGACGTCGCACCCCGGCTCGGCCTGAGCACTGACGACCTCGAGCTCGTCGTGCTCGAGAGCGCCGCGCACCTGTGGGGCATCCGTGGTGTCGCGGGGGACGAGCTCACGCTCGACTACCGCGTCGACGTGTGAGCAGCGCGAACCGGCCGTCCGACCGCGTAGGATCGTCGGCGCGGACGAGCTGGCCGGGCGACCGCGTGGGGCCCTCGGGTCCCCCGAGGAACGTCCGGGCTCCGTAGGGCAGGGTGGTGGGTAACGCCCACCCGGGGCAACCCGCGGGACAGTGCCACAGAGAACAGACCGCCACGGATCGGCTTCGGCCGGCACGGGGTAAGGGTGAAACGGTGGTGTAAGAGACCACCAGCGTGCCGGGTGACCGGTGCGGCTAGGTAAACCCCACCTGGAGCTAGATCAGACAGGGAACGCTCGAGGGCTGCCCGCCCGAGTTCCCGGGTAGATCGCTAGAGGCGTGCGGCAACGTACGTCGTAGATGGATGGTCGCCACCCGTGACCCCGGTAACGGACACGGACACAGAACCCGGCGTACAGGCCAGCTCGTCCGCCTCACGAGCCCTGGAGCCCTGGTCGGCGGGCGCCCGCTTGCGGGTGCGCGGACGCCCTCGTGCCGTCCTCAGCCCTCGTGCGCCGCCTCGGCGGCGAGCGCGGCCGCACCGACGATGCCCGCGGCGTTGCGCAGCTCGGCCGGGACGACCTCGGGGCGCAGGTCGAGCAGCGGCAGGAACTTCGCGTGGTGCTTCGACACCCCGCCTCCGATGACGATGCGGTCCGGCCAGAGCAGCTTGTCGAGCGCTGAGAAGTACGTCTGCAGCCGGCCGGCCCACTCCTCGAAGGAGAGGCCCTCGCGCTCGCGGGCCGAGTCCGCGGCGCGCGTCTCGGAGTCGACGCCGTCGACCACGAGGTGACCGAGCTCAAGGTTGGGCACGAGGACGCCGTCGACGACGAGCGCCGTGCCGATCCCGGTGCCGAGCGTCGCCATGAGCACGACGCCGTCGACGCCCCGCGCGGCACCGAACTCAGCCTCGGCGTAGCCGGCGGCGTCGGCGTCGTTGACCGCGAGGACTGGGCGACCGGTCGCGGCGGAGATGACCTCCGCGACGTCCGTGCCGATCCACGAGTCGTCGACGTTCGCGGCGGACTGCGCGACGCCGTGGAGGATGACGGCAGGGAACGTCACGCCGATCGGGGTGTCGGCGGGCAGGTCGAAGGACGCGACGAGGTCGGCGACCGTCCGCGCCACGGCCTCGGGCGTCGCGGGCTGCGGCGTGGGGATGCGGACGCGGTCCGCGGTGAACTCACCCGTGCGCAGGTCGACGGGTGCGCCCTTGATGCCGGAGCCGCCGATGTCGACCCCGAAGGCGACGGCCCGGGTCGCGTGGCGCTTGTGCTTCTTCGTCTTCATGGCGGTGCCCTTCGTCGGGGACGGCGGAGCGTGAGCTGATGCGGGTCAGGGGAGGGTGAGGATCTCGGCGCCGGTGTCCGTCACGACGATCGTGTGCTCGAACTGGGCCGAGCGCGAGCGGTCCTTGGTGACGACCGTCCACCCGTCGTCCCACAACTCCCACTCATGACTGCCGAGATTGAGCATCGGTTCGATCGTGAAGACCATTCCCGGCGTCATGACGGTCGAGTGGGCCGGCGCCGAGTCGTAGTGCGGCACGACGAGGCCGGAGTGGAAGGACTCGCCCACGCCGTGCCCGGTGAAGTCCCGGACCACGCCGTAGCCGAACCGCGTCGCGTACTTCTCGATGACCCGGCCGATGACGTTGATCTCCCGGCCCGGTGCGACGGCCTTGATGCCGCGCATCGTCGCCTCGTGGGTGCGCTCGACGAGCAGCCGGGACTCCTCGTCGACGTCGCCGACGAGGAACGTTGCGCAGTTGTCGCCGTGCACGCCGTCGAGGTACGCGGTGATGTCGACCTTGACGATGTCGCCGTCGGCGAGGACCGTCGAGTCCGGCACGCCGTGGCAGATGACCTCGTTGACGGACGTGCACAGCGACTTCGTGAAGACGACCTGCGAGGGCCGTGGCTGGTAGAGCAGCGTCGAGGGATAGGCCCCCGCCGCGACGACGAACTCGTGGCCGATCCGGTCGAGCTCGTCGGTCGTCACGCCGGGTCGTACGTGCCTGCCGACCTCGACGAGCGCGGCGGCGGCGATCTGCCCGGCGCGGCGGATCCTCTCGACCGTCGCGGCGTCCTTGACCTCAGAGCCCGCGAAGGCCTGCTCACGGTTCTTGCCGACGTACTCGGGGCGCTCGATGTGGGCCGGGACCGATCGCACGGGGGAGACGGTGCCGGGGACGAGGGTGCCGAGCGGCGCGCGCGACTGGGTCATGCGTGGCAGTCTACGGACTCGAAGAGGAGGTCACCCATGACGGACGAGCCGACCCAGTTCTGGTTCAACCTCACGACGCACGAGGTCAGCGAGGGGCGCGAGGCCCCGTGGACGAGCCGGATGGGCCCGTACCCGACGCGCGAGGCGGCCGAGGCCGCACTTGCGAAGGCCCGGGCCCGCACGGCGGAGTGGGACGAGGACGAGGCCCGCGAGGACGACTGGACGGCGCCCCCCACGGCCTGAACGACGGGGCGTCCGCGTCCGCGGGGACGCGCCGCTATGACTCGAAGGAGTGCGAGGCGTCCGGGAACGTCTTGCTCCGCACCTCGTCGCCGAAGGCGCGTGCGGCGTCCTCGAGCGCCTTGCCCACCTGTCCGAACGCCTTGGCGAACTTGGGCGACCAGTCGCCCATGCCCGCCATGTCGAGCCAGACGAGCACCTGGCCGTCGCAGTCGAGCCCGGCCCCGATGCCGATCGTCGGGATGCGGAGGATCTCGGTCATCCGCGCCGCGACCGGCGCCGGGACCATCTCGACGACGACGGCGACCGCCCCCGCGTCCTGCAGGGCGAGCGCGTCCTGGCACAGCTGCTCGGCCGCCTCGTCCCCGCGTCCCTGGACGCGCTTGCCACCCAGGAGGTTCTCCGACTGCGGCGTGAACCCGAGGTGGCCGACGACGGGGATGCCGGCGGAGGTGAGCAGCTCGACGAGCGGCACCATCCGGGCGCCGCCCTCAAGCTTGACCGCATGGGCCGCCCCCTCCTTCATGAGCCGCACGGCGGAGGCGAAGCCCTGCTCGGGGGAGGCTTCGTAGGAGCCGAAGGGAAGATCCGCGACGACGAGCGCGCGCCGCGTCGCACGCGCGACCGAGCGCGTCGCGATGACGAGCTCGTCGAGCGTCACCGGGAGCGTGTCCCGCTCGCCGTGCATCGCGTTCCCGATCGAGTCGCCCACGAGGAGCATGTCCGTCCCGGCGCGGTCGAAGATCGCGGCCGTCGGGCCGTCGTAGGCCGTGAGCATCGTGAGGGGCCGGCCCGCCTCCTTCGCCTCGAGAAGGTGGTGGACGCGGACGCGGCGAGGCGCGACGGCGGTGGTCTGCTCGGTCATGGTGGCTCCTGGTGCGTGCTCGGGGTGCTCTGCGTGCTCGGCGTGACGTGCTCAGCGTGCTCGGTGTGCTGGTCGAGGGGCCGCGCGGCGGCCGGGTGCTCAGGGCTCGCGCCACCGGCTCGTGACGGGCAGCCGGCGGTCGCGCCCGAAGGCGAGCGAGGTGACCTTCGTGCCCAAGGGGTACTGCCGACGCTTCCACTCGGCGCGGTCGACGAGGCGCAGGACGGACTCGACGACGTCGGCGTCGAATCCGCGCGCGA
>JAFABT010000055.1 GCA_023425905.1 Actinomycetes bacterium
GGCTCGGACCCCTGGCCCCGTGACGCTCAGCGCCGTGTGAAGGTCGGCGCGCGCCGGAGTCACCAGCCGCGCGCGCGCCACGTGGGCAGCTGCGGTCGTTCGACACCGAGCGTCGTGCTGCTTCCGTGCCCCGGGTGGACGACGGTGTCGTCGGGCAGGACGTCGAACACGCGCTCAGAGACGTCGGCGAGGAGCTGCGCGAAGCGCGCAGGATCCTCCCACGTGCGGCCGACCCCACCGGGGAACAGGCTGTCGCCGGAGAACAGGTGGGTGGTGCCGCCGGTGTCGCGATAGACGAGGGCGACCGAGCCGGGCGTGTGACCGCGGAGGCCGACGACGTCGAAGGTGAGGTCGCCGACGGCAACCGTGTCTCCGTGGCGCAACGGCCGGTCGACGACGACCGGGAGGTCCGGGCAGTCCTCGACGCCCGCCGCGTTGTGCGCGCCCGTGACCGCAAGGATCGACTCGAGAGCGCCGTGGTGGTCGGCGTGGCCGTGCGTCGTGATGACGAGGTCGAGGCGCGCGGACCCGGAGCCCTCACGCACGAGGGCGAGGAGCCGCTCCGGGTCGGCTGCCGCATCGATGAGGAGCTGGGCACCTGTGCGGTGGCAGGTGACGAGGTAGGTGTTGTTGTCCATCGGGCCGACTCGGGCGGTGCGGACAGTGGCGGCTCCCAGGACCCGGACGCTGCTCGGGCCGTCGGGGAGCATGGCGTCGTCGTCTGCGTGCGAGGTCATACGGGCTCCTCGATCGGGACCGGTGTCGCGCTGGCGGGTGAGAGCGCGGTGAGGGGGCGCAGTGGCGGCGGCGTCGTCGAGCTCGCGCGGGCCACGGCGAGGTCGTACTGATGCACGGCCCGGACGAGTGCGAGGTGTGAGAGCGCCTGCGGGAAGTTCCCCGCCATCCGGTCGCCCGCGACGTCGTACTCCTCGGAGAGCAGCCCGACGTCGTTGCGCAGGGCGACGAGGCGGTCGAGCACGTCTCGGGCGCCGTCGACGTCGTCGGCCCGGGCGAGAGCGTCGGCCAGCCAGAACGAGCAGGCGAGGAACGGGTGCTCGTCGCCGAGCAGGCCGTCGTCCGTCCGGGTCGTCCGGTACCTGTGGACGAGGCCGGGGGAGACCTCGAGCTCGTCGCGGATCGCCGCGACGGTTCCGAGGAACATCGGGTCCTGGGGCTCGAGGAAGCCGACCTGGACCATCTGCAGCAGCGCGGCGTCGGTGTGCTCGGCCCCGTAGTGCTGGACGAAGGTGCCGCGCTTCGCGTCCCATCCGTGAGCGAGCACGTCCGCACGCACCTCCTCGCGGGTGGTGCGCCAGCGTTCCACGGGACCAGGGAGCCCGTGCTCCTCGACCGAGCGGACGGCGCGATCGAGGGCGGCCCACACCATGACCTTCGAGTGGACGAAGTGCTGCGCGTCCCCGCGCACCTCCCAGATGCCACGGTCAGGCAGCGTCCATCGTTCGACGAGCGCGTCGACGAGGCGGGATTGGAGGGACCAGGACTCGGCCGAGGTCGCCTCGCCGCGGGAGCGCGCCTCGAAGAGTGCGCACATGACCTCACCGAGCACGTCGTTCTGCACCTGGCCGACCGCAGCGTTGCCCACGCGGACCGGGCGCGACCCGGCGTAGCCGGGGAGGTGGTCGAGCTCCCGCTCTGGCAGGTCCCGGCGCCCGTCGAGCCCGTAGACGATCTGGAGGTCCTGCGGGTCGCCTGCGGCGGCGCGTACGAGCCAGTCGCGCCAGCGAGCCGCCTCCGCGACGTGCCCGTGGTCGAGGAACGCCTCGAGGGTGAGTGCTGCGTCTCGCAACCAGCAGAACCGGTAGTCCCAGTTGCGTTCACCGCCGAAGTCCTCGGGGAGCGACGTCGTCGGGGCGGCGACGATGCCGCCGGTGACGTCGTCGGTGAGGAGCCGGAGGGTGAGCAGGGAGCGCCGGGCGGCGTCCGCGTATCGGCCGACGGTCTCGTCCGCCGGTCGCAGCCACGAGGTCCACCCGTCCGCGGCGGTCGCGTATCGCTGAGCGATCGGGAGCGACGCGGGGATCGGGTCCCAGGACGGCGTCCAGGTGAGGCTGAGGTCGAGCTCCTCGCCTGCGGAGAGCCGGACGTGATCGACGTGCGTCCGTCCGGTCGCGCGGGGGAGCCGCGTGCCGTGGAGCGTGAGCGAGTCGGCGCCAGCGATGGCACGGATGACCTCGACCCCGTCGGCGTCACGGGCGTGGGAGACCCAGGGCACGACCTTGCCGTAGCCGAAGCGGACGACGAGCTCGTGGACGACGTCGACCTCGCCGCTCGTGCACCGGACGTGTCGGACGAGGTCTGCGCGACCGTCCCTGCCCGGCATCGCCTCTCGGACGACGGCGACGCCCTTCGGAGTCGTGTACGTCGTCTCGAGCACGAAGGTGTCTCCGACGTACCGCCGCTCGACCGTGGTCGCCTCGGGCACCGTGACGAGCCACCGGCCGTGCTCGCGCTCGCCGAGGAGGGCGGCGAAGCACGCATCTGAGTCGAAGCGCGGCAGGCACATCCAGTCGATCGAGCCCCTGCGAGAGACGAGGGCGGCACTCTCGCCGTCGCCGAGGACGGCGTACTCCTCGATGGGGACGGGGCCGGCATCTGTGGGGGAGGGCATGAGCCCATCCTTTCCGGGACCGCGAAGCGGCGCACCCGGACGTGCGGAGGGATGGTCGACACGCTTCGAACACACGTGCGAACACGAGGGCTGCGACGTACCATGCTGAGGTGAGTGATCGCCTCGTCATCCAAGGTGCCCGTGAGCACAACCTCCGCAACGTCGACCTCGACCTCCCGCGTGACGGGCTCATCGTCTTCACCGGGCTGTCGGGCTCAGGCAAGTCGTCCCTCGCCTTCGACACGATCTTCGCCGAGGGTCAGCGGCGGTACGTCGAGTCGCTGTCGGCGTACGCACGGCAATTCCTCGGGCAGATGGACAAGCCCGACGTCGACTTCATCGAGGGTCTGTCACCTGCGGTGTCGATCGACCAGAAGTCGACGAACCGTAACCCCCGGTCGACGGTCGGGACGATCACCGAGGTCTACGACTACTTGCGTCTGCTGTTCGCACGAGCCGGCACGCAGCACTGCCCCACGTGCGGGGAGCGCGTGACGGCCCAGACGCCGCAGCAGATCGTCGACCGGCTGCTGGAGCTGCCGGAGGGCACCCGGTACCAGGTTCTCGCCCCCGTCGTCCGAGGCCGCAAGGGCGAGTACCTCGAGCTCTTCGCCGAGCTCCAGTCCAAGGGCTTCGCTCGCGCCCGTGTCGACGGCGCCGTCGTGCAGCTCACCGAGGCTCCCGCACTGGAGAAGAAGGTCAAGCACGACATCGAGGTCGTCATCGACCGCCTCGTCGCGCGCGAGGGCGTGTCCCGTCGGCTCACCGACTCGGTCGAGACGGCGCTCGGGCTTGCGGGCGGCTTGTTGCTCGTCGAGCTCGTCGACGCGGACGCGGACGACCCGGACCGCATCCGCCGCTTCTCCGAGCACCGGGCGTGCCCGAACGACCACCCGCTCACCCTCGACGAGATCGAGCCGCGGACGTTCTCCTTCAATGCCCCCTACGGTGCGTGCCCGGAGTGCACCGGGATCGGGTCGCGACTCGAGGTCGACCCCGACCTCATCGTCCCTGACGAGGAGCTCTCGCTCGCCGCCGGTGCGATCGCGCCGTGGGCAGGGACGTCGAGCGAGTACTTCGACCGCGTGCTGCGGGCGCTCGCCGACGATCTCGCCTTCTCCGTCGACGTCCCGTGGCGCGCGCTCCCGGAGCGTGCCAAGCAGGCCGTGCTCCACGGTGAGAACCACGAGGTCAAGGTGCGGTACCGCAACCGCTGGGGGCGCGAGCGGCAGTACTCGACCGGCTTCGAGGGCGTCATCTCCTTCCTCATGCGGCGCCATGCGGAGACGGACTCCGAGTGGAGCAAGGAGAAGTACGAGGCCTACATGCGCGAGGTCCCGTGCCCGACGTGCGAGGGCGCCCGGCTCAAGCCCGAGGTGCTCGCCGTTCGCGTGGGTGACCGGTCCATCGCGGACCTGTGCGAGATGCCGATCCGCGAGGCCCGAGACTT
>JAFABT010000068.1 GCA_023425905.1 Actinomycetes bacterium
CGACCGACGAGCGATTCCGTGTAGAGCCGGCGGACCGAGCGCTTCGCCTCAACGAGGTTCGTCATGAGGGGCTGCGTCATCGACGGGTCGTCGCCCTCGTTGTGACCGCGGCGGCGGTAGCAGATCATGTCGATGATGACGTCGCGGTCGAACTGCTCACGGAACTCGAAGGCGAGCTCGGCGACGCGCACGCACGCCTCGGGGTCGTCCCCGTTGACGTGGAAGATCGGCACCTGGAGGCCCTTGGCGACGTCCGTCGCGTAGAGCGTCGAGCGCGAGGAGCTCGACCCCGTGGTGAAGCCGACCTGGTTGTTGATGATCACGTGGATCGTGCCGCCGGTGCGGTACCCGCGCAGCTGGGAGAGGTTGAGCGTCTCGGTGACGACGCCCTGGCCCGCGAAGGCCGCGTCCCCGTGGATGAGGACGGGCAGGACGGAGAAGCCGTCCCCGCCGAGGTCGATCCGGTCCTGCTTCGCGCGGACGATGCCCTCGAGGACCGGGTCGACCGCCTCGAGGTGCGAGGGGTTGGCGGCGAGGTAGACCTGCGTCGTCGCGCCGGACTCGGCGGTGAAGGTGCCCTCCGTGCCGAGGTGGTACTTGACGTCGCCCGAGCCCTGGAAGGACTTCGGGTCCTGGTTGCCCTCGAACTCGGAGAAGATCTGCCCGTAGCTCTTGCCTGCGATGTTCGCGAGGACGTTGAGCCGGCCGCGGTGGGCCATGCCGATGCCGACCTCGTCGAGCCCGGACTCCGCGGCGCGGGACAGGATCGCGTCGAGCAGGGCGATGACGGACTCGGCGCCCTCGAGCGAGAACCGCTTCTGCCCGACGTACTTCGTCTGGAGGAAGGTCTCGAAGGCCTCGGCGGCGTTGAGTCGGCGCAAGATGCGCAGCTGGTCCTCGCGGGGCGTGCGCGCGTAGCCGGCCTCGAGCCGCTCCTGCAGCCAGCGGCGCTGACGACGGTCGGCGAGGTGCATGTACTCCGCGCCGACCGTCCGGCAGTAGGAGTCGCGCAGCAGGCCGAGGACCTCGCGCAGCCGCGAGCGCGACCGGCCGCCGAAGCCGCCGGTCGGGAAGTAGCGGTCGAGGTCCCACAGCGTGAGCCCGTGGGTCTGGATGTCCAGGTCGGGGTGCTTGCGCTGGCGGTAGGCGAGCGGGTCCGTGTCCGCCATGAGGTGACCGCGGGAGCGGTACGCGTGGATGAGCTCGGCGAGCCGCGCGGGCTTGCCGGCCTCTGCGTCGGGGTCGAGGGACGCGTCGCGCACCCAGCGCACCGGCTCGTAGGGGATGCGGAGCGCGGCGAAGATGCGGTCCCACAGCCCGTCCTCGCCGAGCAGCTTGCGCGCGACGATGCGGAGGAACTCCCCGGAGTGGGCGCCCTGGATGATGCGGTGGTCGTACGTCGAGGTGAGGGTGAGCACCTTCGAGATGCCCATGCGGTGCAGCTGGTCCTCAGCCGTGCCCTGGAACTCGGCCGGGTAGTCCATCGCGCCGACGCCGACGATCGTGCCCTGCCCCTGCATGAGGCGCGGTACGGAGTGGACGGTGCCGATCGTCCCGGGGTTCGTGAGAGAGATCGTCACGCCCTGGAAGTCGTCCGCGGTGAGCTTGCCGCCGCGGGCCCGGCGGACGACGTCCTCGTAGGCCTCCCAGAACTGCGCGAAGTCGAGCGTGTCGGCCTGCTTGATCGCGGGGACGAGCAGCTGACGGGAGCCGTCCGGCTTGGGCAGGTCGATCGCGAGGCCCAGGTTGACGTGCGCGGGGGTGACGATCGCGGGCTTGCCGTCGACGGTCGTGAAGCCGGCGTTCATCGCGGGCATCTCGTTGACGGCCTCGACGAGGGCGAAGCCGATGAGGTGCGTGAAGGAGACCTTGCCGCCGCGCGTGCGCACGAGATGGTTGTTGATGACGATGCGGTTGTCGACCATGAGCTTGGCCGGGATGGCGCGCACCGAGGTGGCCGTCGGGACACCGAGGCTCGACTCCATGTTCGTCACGACGCGGGCGGCGGAGCCGCGGAGCCGCTCGACGTCGTCCTCGGGGGCGGCGGGCGCGGCGGCGGTGGCGCGGGTCGCGATCTTCTCCGCGTAGGGAGCGGTCGCCGGCTGGGCCGTGACGACGGGCTCGACGACGGGGGCCATGGGCTCGGTGCGTCCCGCCGGGGCAGCGGGGGCGGGTGAGGCCTTCGGTGCCTCTGGCGCTGAGCCCGCGTCGGCAGCGGGCGTGGCCGCGGGCTCCTGCGTGGGCGTAGCAGCCGACGCGGGCTCGCCGTCCGCTGCCGCGGCTGCGGCACGGGCGCGGGGGTAGTCCTCGAAGAACTCCCACCACGCCTCGTCGACGAGCGACTTGTCCTCGACGTACTTCTCGTAGAGCTCGTCGACGAGCCACTGGTTCGCGCCGAAGCGCTCACGGAGAGATTCGGGGTCTGCCTGCTGAGCCACGCGCGCTTCGCCCACTTCCGATGCGGCCCGGCGCCGCGTCATCGAGGATTGCCTGTTGCTTTGATCGTAGGTCACATCGGCACGGAGGCTGAACTCGTGACGAACCCCGTGGCTCGGATGTTCACGCAGGTCAAAGACGGTGGTGCGGCTTGGTAAAGCAGCGGCAACCGCGCGTGCTCAGCGAGGCCAAGTCGGGCCAAGAACCTGCCGGTCACGCCGTCAGCTGATGTCCTTGCGCAGCGTCGTGAACCGACCGATCGCGGCGAGCACGAGGGCGTACGCGACAAGCACCGCAGCGCCCTGCCACTCGTTGAGCAGGCCGATCCCGCCGCTGCCGGGCATCGTCGCGAAGGCGTCGTAGACCGACCCGCCCGTCATCGCCTCGCCTGCGGCGCCGGGCAGGAACCGCGCGACCCCCGGCCCCCAGGAGACGAACGTCGCGAGGATCCGGAACGTCGGCTCGAGGAACTGGGTGAACGCGATGAGGACGACGATCGCGGCGACCTGGTTGGGCAGCGCCACCCCGAGCGCGACGCCCACGACGGTCCACACGGCGAGCGTGAGCGTCGACATGACGATCCCGCGCAGCACCGCCGGGTCCCCGAGCATCGGGTCGCGGCCCAGCGCGGCGAGGACGCCCGCCCCGGTGCCGACCGTCGCGAGCGTGCCAGCGAGGCCGTAGAACAGCCCGACGGGGATGCCCGCGAGCAGTTTCGCCCCGAGGACGACGTCACGGCGCGGCTCGGCGAGCAGCGTCGGGGTGATCGTCTTGTGGCGGAACTCGCCCGTGACGGACAGTGCGCCGACGATGACGGGGAACGGGTACCCGAAGGATGCGGCGACCGCGTAGACGCTCCGGACGATGACGTCGCTCGGGATCGCGGGCGCTCCTGGCTCCTCGAAGGCGAAGTGGATCGAGAACGCCATGATCCCGGCGAGGAAGAGCATGTACCCGGACATGACGACGAGGAGCACCCACCACATGCGGGTCGTCATCATCTTGCGGTACTCGGTGCGCAGCGCGGCGATCATCGGGCCACCTCCTGTCCGGCGGTCGCGTCGGGACGGGGCGCGGTGCCGCTCGTCGTGAGGCGGAGGAAGACCTGCTCGAGGTTCGTCTCGCGCAGCGTGAGCCCGTGCAGCTCGAGGCCCGCGGTGAAGGCCGCGGCGCCGACCTCCTCGGGGCGGACGTGCTCGACGAGGAGCCGCCCCGTCGACCCGTCGTGCGGTCCGGTCGGTGGTCGCGTCTGCCAGCCCTTGGCGGCAGCGAGCGCGGCGAGGCCTGCCGCGTCGGGGCTCACGACCTCGACCTCGGTCTCGGCGAGGGCTGCGAGCCCGGCGAGCGTCGACGCGTGGGCGAGCTTGCCGCCCGCGATGATGACGACGTCGTCGACGGTCTGCTGCACCTCGGACAGGACGTGGGAGGAGACGAGGACGGTGCGTCCCTCGGAGGCGAGGTGACGCAGCAGGGACCGCAACCACGCGATGCCCTCGGGGTCGAGGCCGTTGGCGGGCTCGTCGAGCAGGAGGACCTTCGGGTCGCCGAGGAGGGTCGTCGCGAGCCCGAGCCGCTGCCGCATGCCCAGGGAGTAGCCGCCGACGCGACGCCTGGCCGAGCCGGTGAGGCCGACGAGCTCAAGGACCTCGTCGCACCGGGCGTCCGCGACCCCGACCTGCGGGGCGAGGCACCGCAGGTGGTCGCGCGCCGTGCGCCCGGGATGGAAGCTCGCTGCCTCGAGGGCGGCTCCGACGTGGCGCGACGGTGTGGCGATGTCCTTGTATCGGCGCCCGCCGATCGTCGCCGTGCCCGACGTCGGGGTGACGAGGCCGAGGAGCATCCGCAGCGTCGTCGTCTTGCCCGCGCCGTTGGGGCCGAGGAAGCCGGTGACCTTGCCGGGGCTCACCGAGAAGCTGAGGTCGTCGACGGCGGCGACGGAACCGAACCGCTTGGTGAGGTGGTCGATCGTGATGACGGTGTCAGAAGTCACCGGTCAAGCGTACTGACCTCTCGCGTCGGCGTGCGGCGGTCAGGGCAGCCGGGTGAGGCGCGGCAGGCAGACGCGCATGACGCAGCCCGAGCGGGAGTCGGCGACCTGGATCGTGCCGCCGTGCAGGCTCACCGCCCACCGGACGATCGCGAGGCCGAGGCCTGTGCCGCCCGTGGGGACCTGGCCGGTCTGCGCCGGGGTGTTGCCGCGGGCGAACCGCTCGAAGACGCGCTCGCGCTGGTCGCGGGCGATCCCCGGTCCCTCGTCGACGACGTCGATGACGACCCAGATCCCGTCGACGTACGCGTCGAGCCGGACCTCGCCGCCGTCAGGGGAGTGGCGGACGGCGTTGTGGAGGAGGTTCGCGAAGACCTGGTGGAGGCGTTCCCGGTCACCCCGCAGCGCGAGGTCCTCGGGTCGGACGGCGACGGTGAAGGTGAGCTCCTTGTCCGGCCGGACGAGACGTGAGCCGTCGGCCGCCTCCTGGAGGAACCCGGTGAGCGGGATCTCGGTGACGTCGAGCCCCACGGCCCCTGCCTCGACCCGGGACAGGTCGAGGAGGTAGGAGACGAGCCGGCCGAGCCTCTCGGTCTGGGCGAGCGCGACGGCCATCGTCTCCGGGTCGGGCTCGGCGACGCCGTCGACGATGTTCTCGAGCTGGGCCTGCAGCGCGGTCACCGGGGTCCGCAGCTCGTGGGAGACGTTCGCGACCATCTCGCGCCGCAGCAGGTCGGACTCGCCGAGGTCCTCCGCCATCCGGTTGAACGCGTGCGCGAGCTGGCCGACCTCGTCGTGGCTCGTCGCGCGCACCCGCTGCGTGTAGTCGCCCCCGGCCATCGCCCGGGCGGCGGCCGTCATGTCACGGAGCGGGGAGGTCATGCCCCGGGCGAGCACCTGGGTGAGGACGAGCGAGACGATGATGGCGATCGGCAGCGTCCGGCTGGGCCCGAGCTCGGCACGCAGCCCCATCCAGGTGATGAACGCGGCGAGCGTGACCGTGGCCGCGACGAGGACGCCGAGCTTGATCTTGATGGAGCGCAGGCGGTCGAGCGGGCGCACGTCGGGCAGCCTGCCCCGCGTGTGCCGGGGGGTGGTCATCGTCGACCCCTAGGCGGACGGGCGCTCGCCGGTCGGTGCGCCGTCGTCGTCCTCGGCGGGCTCGAAGGCGTACCCGACGCCGTGGACCGTCCGGATGAGGTCCGCGCCGAGCTTGCGCCGCAGCGCCTTGATGTGGGAGTCGACCGTGCGGGTGCCGGACGCGTCGACCCAGTCCCACACGTCGGCGAGCAGGCGCTCGCGGGTGAGCACCGTGCGGGGGGAGGACGCGAGCATGACGAGCAGGTCGAACTCCGTCGGCGTGAGGTGCGCGTCTTCGCCCGCACGGGACACCCTGCGCTGGGCGCGGTCGATGACGACGTCGCCCGCGACGATCGGCGCGGCCTCCTGCGCGTGGCTCTGCGCGGCCTGCGCGGCCTCCCGGGCGCGGGTCGAGCGGCGCAGGATCGCCTTGCAGCGGGCGAGCAGCTCGCGCATCGAGAACGGCTTGGTCATGTAGTCGTCGGCTCCGACGCCGAGGCCGACGAGCATGTCCGTCTCGTCGTCGCGGGCGGTGAGCATGAGGACGGGGACGGCCTGCTCGGCCTGGACCCGGCGGCACACCTCGAGGCCGTCGATGCCGGGCAGCATGACGTCGAGGACGATGAGGTCGGGCGCGAGGCGGCGTGCGGCGTCCACCCCGGCGAGACCGTCACCGACGACCTCGACGCGCCACCCCTCCGCGCGCATGCGCTGGGCGATCGCACCGGCGATCGCGTGCTCGTCCTCGACGACGAGCACGAGCGGGGAGGAGGTCCCTGACTGACCGGCTGCCGTGGCGTGGTGGGGTGCTGTGCCCGGAGGAGTGCCCATGGTCACAGCGTGGCACAGGTGATCTGCGGCGTCGTGAGAACACGAGGGGGCCTCGTGGGGATTGTGTTCGTATGATGGGCGCACCATGGACTGCTCACCACTCGGCCCTGCGTCATGCGGCCCTGTCGACCCTGATCCTTCACATCCCGGCGCGCCCTGCGGTCCAGCCCGACGGCACCCAGGCGCGCGCAGGTCTCCGGAGGCTGAGGCCCGGTGACGGACTGGTTGCTCGTCGGGCTCGGCGTCCTGCTCACGTTCGGGACGGCGATCTTCGTCGCCGCTGAGTTCTCGCTCGTCACACTCGACCCCGCGACGGTCGCGAAGGAGCCGCGGGCTGCGGACCGTCGGGGTCAGTCGGTCCTCAAGGCGCTGCACAAGCTGTCGACCCAGCTCTCGGGCGCCCAGGTGGGCATCACCGTGACGACGGTGACGCTCGGGTACACGACCCAGCCGGCAGTCACCCGGATGCTCGGGGAGTCGCTCGGCGGGACCGCCGCCGGCCCGGTGCTCACCGGTGTGCTCTCGGTCGTCGGTGCGGTGCTCATCGTCAACGGCTTCTCGATGCTGTTCGGCGAGCTCGTGCCCAAGAACTTCGCGATCGCGCGGCCGTTCGGCACGGCGCGGACGGTCGTCGGGCTGCAGCGCGGCTTCACGACGCTGTTCCACCCCCTCATCGTCATGTTCAACAACACGGCGAACGCGTTGCTGCGCAAGGTCGGCGTCGAGCCGCGCGAGGAGCTCGCGGGCGGCCGTTCCCGCCAGGAGCTCGCGGCGCTCGTGCGGCGGTCGGCCGAGGCCGGGACCCTCGAGCGGGCGACCGCACGGCTGCTCACCAACTCGATCGAGTTCGAGGAGCTTGCGGCGATCGACGTCATGACGGATCGGCTGCGCATGGTCGTGCTCTCGCGGGAGGACTCGGCGGCGGACGTGCTGCGGCTCGCGCGGGAGACGGGGCACTCCCGCTTCCCGGTGATCGACTCCTCCCGTGACGACATCGTCGGCCTCGTCCACCTGCGTCAGGCGGTCGCGGTGCCGTTCGAGCGGCGCGAGGAGGTGCCGGCGGCTGCGCTCATGGTCGACGCCCCGCGGGTTCCGGAGACGGTGCGGCTGGGCGATCTGCTCGTCGAGCTGCGCTCGGTCCCGATGCAGATGGCACTCGTGGTCGACGAGTACGGCGGGACGTCGGGCGTCGTCACGCTCGAGGACGTCGTCGAGGAGCTCGTGGGCGACGTGCGCGACGAGCACGACCGGCGTCGTACGAACGTCTCCCGGCTCGCCGACGGTGCGTGGCAGGTCCCCGGCCTGCTGCGGCCGGACGAGCTCACGGAGCACACGGGCCTCGTCGTGCCCGACGACGGTCCGTTCGAGACCCTGGGCGGTCTCGTCATGGACGCGCTCGGCCGGGTTCCCGAGCAGGGTGACGTCGTCGAGGCGGGCGGCGTGCGGCTGCGGGTCGACCACATGGCCGGGCGGCGCGTCGACAGGTTGCGCGTCGAACGGCTGCCCGAGGATGACGCCGAGGCGACGGGTGACGTCGGTCGCGGCCCGGGCCGTGGGCGTCGGGGGGAGGGCCGATGAGCACCGAGCTCGCCCTCGCCCTTGGTGTCCTGCTGCTCGCCGCGAACGCGTTCTTCGTCGGCGCCGAGTTCGCGATCATCTCCGCCCGGCGCAGCGCGATCGAGCCGCTCGCGGAGGCCGGGAACCGGCGCGCCGTCGTCGTGCTGTGGGCGATGGAGCACGTCTCGCTCATGCTCGCGTGCGCTCAGCTGGGCATCACGGTGTGCTCGACGAGCCTCGGCGTCGTCGCGGAACCCGCGATCGCCCACCTCATCGAGGTGCCGCTCGAGCACCTGGGGGTGCCTGGGTCGTGGACGCACCCCATCGCGTTCGTCGTCGCGCTCGTCATCGTCGTCTTCCTTCACGTCGTCCTCGGCGAGATGGTGCCGAAGAACCTCGCCGTGGCGGGACCTGACCGTGCCGTCATGTGGTTCGGGCCGCCGCTCGTGTGGGTCGCGCGCGCGGTGCGGCCCGTCATCGTCGTGCTCAACGCGGTCGCGAACTGGTTCCTGCGTCTGTTCGGCGTGGAGCCGCGTGACGAGGTCGCGTCGGCGTTCACCGCGGAAGAGGTCCAGTCGATCGTCGAGCGCTCGCAGGAGGAGGGGCTGCTCGACGACGAGCACGGCCTGCTCGCGGGGGCGCTCGAGTTCTCCGACCGCAACGCCGGTGACGTCATGGTGCCCGTGGGCCGTTGGGTCGCGGTGCCGGAGGACGTGACGCCGGCGGACTACGAGCGGCTGGTCGCCCGGACGGGGTACTCGCGGTTCCCGGTCGTGCGGCAGCCCGAGGAGCCGGGGGCCGCGGGGGAGCGGGCCGTGGCCGACGCGGACGGCGTGCTCGTGCAGGGCGAGCCCGTCGGGTACCTCCACCTCAAGGACATCCTCTACGCGGGGGACGACGAGCGGGACCTGCCGGTGCCGAACTGGCGCGTCCGCAGCCTGGCGCAGGTAGCCCCGGAGGACTCGGTCGAGGCGACGCTCGCGGCGATGCAGGCCTCGGGGGTGCACCTCGCGCGCGTCGAGGCCGACGGGCAGGTGCTGGGGCTCGTGTTCCTCGAGGACATCATCGAGGAGCTCGTGGGCGAGGTCCGAGACGCGATGCAGCGGGGGACGGTTCGGTGAGCCGGTTCAGGGCGCCGACGGGGACGATGCGCTGCTCAGAGGCGTGTCCTGCGTCACAAGAGGGGTGCTTGCGCCCATGACGGGGCGGCTCTGACCAGGCATGTTGGAACCGCTCCCGCGGTCCGTTACTGTTTCGTGACCGTAGGGGTGAAGATCTGGCCCTCACGTGCCGATGGTAGGTACGAAGACAGGGCCGCTCCCCGCGGAACCCGATGACGAGCCGAACTGAGGAGGTGCGCGCGTGCACAGCACGGACGCGGCAACACCTCCCCACGGCACCCGCTCCGCTGGCAGCCGGCGTGCGCGTCGCGCGGCGGAGGAGGCTCGTGCCGCGGCGCTCCGTGCGCAGCAGCCCCACCCGCTGCGGTGGCTGCCCCGCGCTGGCGTGATCGCGGCGCTCGCGGGCATCACCGTCGTGCTGCCGCTCACAGGCCAGGTCGTCCCGGGCAACGGCACCTTCGTCGCCGGTGCGACGGCGGAGACCCGTGACGACGCACCCTCGACGATCGACGCCCTCGCGGCCGTCCCGATCTCTCGAGGCGTGCCGGTGTCGATCGCCTACGGCACGGACATGGGCCGCGACGCGACGATCGCCGCAAGCCGCTCGATCGGTGACGCGCGCAGCCTGCTCCCCGGGTGCGACCCGGACGTCAAGACGACGGGCAGCAACGGCAAGCTCGACACGGGCGACCTCTGCACGCTGTGGGGCTCCTCGAACGAGAAGCTTCGCGGCGACGCGGCCACGGCTCTCGCGGAGCTCAACGTCGCGTACAAGAACAACTTCGGCTCGAACCTCTGCGTCACGGACGGCTACCGGACGTACGCGGACCAGGTGCGCCTCAAGCGGACCCGCGGCGGCTTCGCGGCGACGCCCGGCACCTCGAACCACGGCTGGGGCCTCGCGGTCGACCTGTGCCGCATCGAGACGAGCGGCACCCGCTGGACGTGGCTCAACGAGAACGCCCCGCTCTTCGGCTGGATCAACCCCGACTGGGCCAAGCCCGGCGGCTCGGGCCCGTACGAGCGCTGGCACTGGGAGTACGAGCGCGGCGTCCGTGAGGACGGCTCGTACTACTCCCAGTCGGGCAACACGCGGGGCTGAGCCCCCCGGGGGCGCCTGCGCCTCTGCTGTCGCGGCCTCGTCCTTTGACGTCGCTGACGCGCGCCCGCGCCGTCCCCGTTGCCCCGGTAGGCCTGTGAGTGCCCCTGGATGGGGGAGCGTACCGCTGTACGTGCTTAATGAGAACGATTCTGATTACTGTTAAGGTCATCTGCGTGCCGACCGCCGGCACTGCACCGACTCGAAAGGAGAGGGCTCGCGCTCACGTGCGCGGACCCGTACCTCGATGACCCCAGCACTGCCTTCCAGCCTCCCTCGGTCGCTCTCCGCGGCCGCCCTCGCCCTTCCCCTCGTGCTGCTCGCGGGCTGCGCCGGAGCAGGAGCGTCGGCGAACGCCCCGATCGGCGGGCCCAGCCCGTCCGCGCGGGTGGCGTCTCCCGCGCCCGCCGAGGTTCCCGGTGCCGCACCGCGCCTCGTCGTCACCTACGACGGTGGCATCCAGGTGCTCGACGCCACCACGCTCGCTCCCGTCGCAGACATCCCTCACGCGGGCTTCATCCGGGTGAGCCCCGCCGGCGACGGCAGGCACGTCGTCGTCTCGAGCGCGGGGGAGTTCCGCATGCTCGACGCCGGCACCTGGTCCGAGGGGCACGGCGACCACGCGCACCACTTCACCGCGGCCCCCACGCTCACCCAGGTCGCGCTCCCCGCGCAGACGCCGGGCCACGCCGTCGCCCACGGCGGCCGGATCGCATTCTTCGACGACGGGACCGGGGAGGTGCGGGTCGTCGACGCGGCGGACGTCGCCGGCAAGGCGAGGACGCACACGACGCCGTCCGCGCATCACGGTGTCGCGGTCGAGCTGAGCGACGGGACCCTCGTCGTCTCGGAGGGCACCAAGGACGCGCGGACGGGAATCCGGGTGCTCGGCGCGGACGGTGAGCAGGTCGCCTCGTCAGACGACTGTCCTGGCGTTCATGGCGAGGCCGTCGCGGCCGACGAGGCCGTGCTGATCGGCTGCGAGGACGGCGTGCTCGTGTACCGGGACGGTGCGATCACCAAGGTGAACAGCCCGGACGCGTACGGCCGCATCGGCAACCAGGCCGGCACTGACGCCTCAACGATCGTCCTCGGTGACTACAAGTCCGACCCTCATGCGGAGCTCGAGCGTCCGACGCGGGTCTCGCTCACGGACACGAGGACGGGCGAGCTCACGCTCGTCGACCTCCCGGCGAGCTACACCTTCCGGTCGCTCGCGCGGGGAGCCGAGGGTGAGGCGCTCGTGCTCGGCACTGACGGGAACCTCCACGTCCTCGTCCCCGAGGCAGGCACGATCGTCCGGTCCATCCCCGTCATCGATGCGTGGGAGGAGCCTGCGGAGTGGCAGGAGCCGCGCCCCGCGCTCGTCGTTCTCGAGGGGGTCGCCTACGTGACCGATCCGATGACCAAGGAGATCCACGCGGTCGACGTGGCGCAGGGCGCTGTCATGCGGACGGCGCAGCTCACGGTCGCGCCCAGTGAGATCGCCGGCGCCTCGGGCGGGCTTGCCGCCGAGGTGGTCGGCCGCGGCGGTGCGCGGCATGACGACCACCACGGCGACGGGCACGACCACTAGGTCGGGCACCCGCGAGGGCGCAGGCCCGACCACTGCCCCTCGCGGGTGTCCGTCGTCCGGAGGTCGCCTCATGGCCGCTCGTTGTCCACAGATCGACGCCACCTCGCCCCGGGCGTCCGTTTCTCCCCTATTGTCTGAATCCGGCGGCGCCATCGGGTCGTCGTGGATGCGGAGCCGGCAGAGGTGCCGGGAAGGCAGGGGGGAACGCGGTGGAGGCTGTTGCTGCGCTTGAGCTCGAGGTCCGCGAGCTCATCCGGCGGCGCGGGCTCGACCCCGTCACCGACCACGGGTCTGTGCGTCGGCTCATCGACGACGCCGTCGCGGACTACGACTCGCGCGCCGTGCGAGGGGCGGTGCCTGCGCTCGTCGACCCCGCGGGTGCGGTCAAGGCCGTGACGGACGCCGTCGCAGGTCTGGGACCGCTCCAGCAGTACCTCGACGACCCGGAGGTCGAGGAGATCTGGATCAACTCGCCCGCGCAGGTGTTCGCCGCGCGGCGTGGGGAGGCCGTCCTCACGACGACGATCCTCACCGACCAGCAGGTGCGGGACCTCGTCGAGCAGATGCTGCGCACGAGCGGGCGACGCCTCGACCTGTCGAGCCCCTTCGTCGATGCGTGCCTGCCGGGCGGCGAGCGGCTCCACGTCGTCATCCCCGACGTCACG
>JAFABT010000384.1 GCA_023425905.1 Actinomycetes bacterium
GGAGGACGCCCTGGTCCGCCCACGGTGACAGGTCGCCCGACGCGGGCGTCGGCACCCCGACGTCGTCGCGGAGCTCGGCGAGGACGTTGACGAGCGACCGCGGCAGCGGCGCGACGCCGGGCGCGACCGAGAAGGCGAGGCCGACCGCGTGCCCGGGCGTCGGGTACGGGTCCTGCCCGCCGACGAGCACCCGCACGTCGGCGAGCGGACGCCACAGCGCCCGGAGCACGACGTCGTTCGCCGGGAGCGACGGCTCGGGCAGCGCGTCACCGTCGCCGTCGAGCAGGCGACGCACGAGCGGCTCGACGGGGGCGAGGGCCGCGCGCCAGTCTGCGGCGACCGGGGCGAGCGCGAGGTCGGAGAGCGTCGTCACGGCGAGAGACTACGACGAGCATGCGAATGACACCGGTGTCATCCACTCGGTAGCATGGCCGTGCTCGACCGACCCAGGAGGACACATGCCCGCGACCGCCACGGCTGCTGCTATGGCACCCTCGCATGCCGTCCCGGGCGCCGTCGCAGGCTCGTTGAGTGACCGCGACCGCCAGATCCTCGAATTCGAGCGGCAGTGGTGGCGGTACGCGGGCGCGAAGGAGCAGGCGATCCGCGAGCTGTTCGACCTGTCGGCGACGCGGTACTACCAGGCGCTCAACGCCCTCATCGACACCCCTGAGGCGCTCGAGGCGGACCCGATGCTCGTCAAGCGCCTGCGCCGGATGCGCTCGGAGCGGCAGCGGTCTCGGTCCCAGCGGCGCCTGGGCACGCAGGCCTGACCGCACCCTGGTCGGCGGCGCGTCCCGCAGCTGCCCTCCGGCCCCCACCGCAACGGTTACCCTGTCCGTCGTGACCAAGGCCTCCCAGGGGTATCCGTACCCGCCGGACGAGTTCGACCTCGCGGGCGCGGACCAGCCCCGCGGCGCGCACCGCGCCCCCGTGCCGTGGATCCGACGTGCACTGCCGTTCTTCGTCGTCCTCGTCGTCTTCCCGGCCCTCGCGTACGTCCTCGTCACGCTGCTCTCCACGAGCGGAGGCTGGTCCTTCGAGCCCGGCCGCGGCATCGTCGCGACCTCGCAGAGCCCGGCCTCCTCCGCCCCCGGCGGCAGCACGACGCCGGACCCGAGCACCTCCCCGTCGGAGAAGACGACGGACGAGACGGGGGAGGAGACGGGCGACGAGACGACGACCGAGGACGAGACCGAGGAGGAGCCCGCACCCGAGCTCGACCTCGCCGCACCCGTCACCGTCTACAACTCGACGACGACCGCTGGCCTCGCGGCGAAGGCCGCCGACCGCCTCAAGAACGCCGGGCTCACGAAGGTCACCCCGACGAACTACTCCGGTGCGCTCAAGCGCTCGACCGTCTTCTACGCGAAGGACGAGCTCGTCACCACGGCACAGCTCGTCGCGGAGACGCTCGGCATCACCACCGTGACGCTCGACGCCGACGCGGCAGGGGCCGGCATCTCGGTCGTGCTCGAGTCCGACTACACCCCCTGACGGACCCGGCTCCCCGCTGCCGGATAGTCTCGTGGGCGTCAGCAGGAGTCGATGACGCGGGGAGCACCGATGGGCAGCAGCGCACGCGCGGAGCTCGACGCCGTCGTCGTGGGCTCCGGTCCCAACGGGCTCGCCGCCGCCGTCACCCTCGCACGCGCGGGCCTCGAAGTCCTCGTCCTCGAGGCTGAGGACACCGTCGGGGGTGGCGCGCGGACCCTCGACCTCGGGCTCGCGCCCGGCGTCGTCCACGACATCTGCTCCGCGGTGCACCCGATGGCACTCGCCTCGCCCTTCATGGCGGCCTTCGACCTGCGGGCGCGTGGCGTCGAGATGCTCACCCCCGAGGTCTCCTACGCCCAACCCCTCGACGGCGGTCGCGCCGTGCTCGCGCACCGCTCGCTCGAACGGACGGTCGAGGAGCTCGGGGTCGACGGCAGGGCGTGGGACGGTCTCATGCGACCGCTCGTCGAGCACTCGCACGGTGTCGTCGAGGCGGCCCTCGGCGACCACCGGTCGATCCCCACGGACCTGCGCGCAGCCGCGCGGCTCGGCCTCGCGGTGCTCGAGCAGGGCAGCCGGGCCTGGGGCCTGCGCTTCCGCGGCGAGGAGGCGCCCGCACTGCTTGCCGGGGTGGCCTCGCACGCGATCGGCCCGCTGCGCACGATCCCTGCCGCGGGGGTGGGCGTGCTGCTCGGCTCGCTCGCGCACGCCGAGGGCTGGCCCATCCCGCGCGGAGGCACCCGGGCGATCACCGACGCCCTCGTCGCGGACCTCCTCGCGCACGGCGGGCGCATCGAGACCAGCCGCCCCGTCCGCACGATCGCCGACGTCCCCCGGGCGCGGGCGGTGTTCTTCAACACGACGCCGCGCACGTTCGCGTCCGTGCTCCGCACCCGGCTCGCCCCGCGGGAGCGGCGCGCGCTCGAGGCCTTCCCCTACGGCCTTGGCGCGGCGGCGAAGGTCGACCTCGTGCTCTCCGGTCCCGTGCCCTGGGCGGCGCCCGGCGTCGAGCGTGCGGGCACCGTCCACCTGGGCGGGACGCGGGAGCAGGTCGCCGCTGCGGAGGCCGCCGTGCGCGCCGGTCGTCATGCAGAGCGACCCGTCGTGCTCGTCTCCGAGCCGTCGGCCCTCGACCCTGGACGCCTCACCCCCTCCGGGCTGCGGCCGCTGTGGACCTACGCCCACGTGCCGGCCGGCTCGACGAGGGACGTGACCGAGGACGTCCTCACGGAGCTCGAGCGCCACGCCCCGGGGGTGCGCGACCTCGTCGTGGCGAGCCGGTGCGTCCCGGCGGCGCGGATGAGCGAGCACAACGAGAACTACCCGGGCGGCGACATCGCCGCGGGAGCGATCACGCCGTACCGGCTCGTCGCCCGGCCCCGGCTCACGTGGGACCCGTACCGTCCTGCGCGGCTCGCGGGCGTCTACCTGTGCTCGTCGTCGACCCCGCCGGGGCCCGGGGTCCACGGCCTGGCCGGCTGGTACGCGGCGCGGCGAGCGCTGCGGCAGCGCTTCGGTCAGCGCGAGGCGCCGGACCTCTCGCCGTCGGCCTGAGCCGGTCGCTCACGCGACGGGTCCGTGCCGTGGCCTCGACCTGCTCGGCGGCGCCGGACCCACGGCACGAGCCGCTCGAGCGGGAGGAATGCGGCCCAGCACACGACCGTCGGCAGGAAGTGGATGCCGAGCGCGACAAAGGTCATGAGGTGGAAGAGCATCCAGAACCCGACGCCGACGGCGAGCGCGCGCCCGCGCAGGAACAGCACGACGGGGGCGAACAGCTCGGCGACGAAGACGACCCACTGCGTCCCGCGGAGCAGGGCCGGGAAGTCGAGCACCCAGGTGACGAAGGGCGAGCCCCGGCGAACGAGCGCCCACGTCGTGATCGAGGAGTTCGCCCACGCCCACGGCGAGCCGTTGAGCATCCACTTGTTCACGGCGGAGCCGACGTAGGTGAGGACCGTCGCGACCTGGATGCTGCGCAGCGCCCACCCCGCGGCCTCGGACGAGCCCTCGTCGGTGTAGCGCGCCCGGCCCACGGTCGGCAGGACGAGGACGGCGATCATGAGCGCGAGGTGGTCGTGCTGGACGTAGCCGTACCCGATCGAGTTGACCATCCACGCGGTGAACGCCGCGGCGACCGTCCAGCCGGCGAGGCGGGGCAGTCGGCCGAGTCCTGCGACGACGCAGCCGACGACGATCGTCACGAGGAGGAACCAGCCCCAGGCCGGGCTGGGTGCGGGCAGCGGCAGGACGCGGCCGAGAAGCGTCGGCTGGTAGAGCCCGGGGGCGTAGCCGTGCGGGATGACGTCGTTGACGAAGACGAGGCAGTCGATGACGACGAAGCCGTAGATGACCGCTCGCAGCACCGCGACGCGTGCGAGCGGCAGCTCGGGGGTCCACCACCGACTGATGGCCTGCAGCGCCCTCATCGGGTCACCGTCCACGTCGCGAGCTCCTCGACGACGGGCTCGCCGACGACGACCCCGTCCTCGAGCGTCTGCGTCGAGCGCATGACCCGGACGACCTCGTACGCGGGCCGGTCAGGGTGGAGGTTCTCCCAGGCGTTCGCGATCTCCTGGAGCAGGGCGGGTTCGGCGAGGATCCGGGACAGCTGGCCCTCGATCTCCGCCCGCCCGACGCCGACTCCCTGCGTCGTGAGGGGGACACGCACGGTCTCGCCCGACGTGTCGTCCGCCTCCATGTACGTCGAGCGCACTTCGCCGTTCGGGGAGACCGCGGAGGAGTACTGCGACAGCGAGCCGAGCGGCCACCAGTCGTCGTTGTGGTCGAGCTGCGCGACGACGAGCACGGCGAGCACCGCGGCCGTGACGGTGAGGCGCCACGTCCGGGAGGGCCAGGACAGCACGCGGGACGTGGACATGCTCACAGCGTAGAGATGCGGCTTGCGTCCCGTGGGCTCAGGTCCGCATCATGGAGTTAGCACTCTCAGGTCGAGAGTGACAGAATTGCTTCGTCGCACGATGAGGTCCGGACGAGCGCGGAAAGGCCGCGCCCCGTCCTGGCCGTCCGTCGCGGGCATCGTTCGACAACCAGCCAGCCACAGTGGAGGACCACACCCGATGGCCAAGATCATTGCCTTCAACGAGGAGGCCCGTCGCGGCATCGAGCGAGGGCTCAACGTCCTCGCCGACACCGTCAAGGTCACGCTCGGCCCGAAGGGCCGCAACGTCGTGCTCGACAAGAAGTGGGGCGCGCCGACGATCACGAACGACGGCGTCTCCATCGCCAAGGAGATCGACCTCGAGGACCCGTTCGAGCGCATCGGCGCCGAGCTCGTCAAGGAGGTCGCCAAGAAGACGGACGACGTCGCCGGTGACGGCACGACGACCGCAACCGTGCTCGCCCAGGCGCTCGTCCGCGAGGGCCTGCGCAACGTCGCCGCCGGCGCCAACCCGATCGCCCTCAAGAAGGGCATCGAGAAGGCCGTCGTCGCCGTGACCGAGCAGCTGCTCATCCAGGCGAAGGAGGTCGAGACGAAGGCGGAGATCGCCGCCACCGCCTCCATCTCCGCCGGCGACCCGGCGATCGGCGAGCTCATCGCCGAGGCGCTCGACAAGGTCGGCAAGGAAGGCGTCATCACCGTCGAGGAGTCCAACGCGCTCGGCCTCGAGCTCGAGCTCACCGAGGGCATGCGCTTCGACAAGGGCTTCCTGTCGGCGTACTTCGTCACCGACCCGGAGCGCCAGG
>JAFABT010000109.1 GCA_023425905.1 Actinomycetes bacterium
CGACCGCGGCGGAGAGCCCGAGCGAGCCGGTCGCCGCCGCGGGCGCCGCTGCCGCAGCGGCGTCGGGAAGTCCCGCGCCCTCAAGCCCTGCGCCGACAAGCCCTGCGCCGACAAGCCCTGCGCCGTCCCTGACGGCGACGCCCACGGCCGCCCCGAGCGCGCCGCCGACGTCGTCGACCCTGCCGCTCGTGCTGCCTGCGGCCCTGCAGAGCGCCGTCCTGCTCGTCATCGACGACGCACCGGAGCGGGTCGCGACGATCGCGACCGCCCGAGCCGCAGGTGTCCGGGTCCACGTCGCCGAGGGCGTCGACCTCCGCGACGACACCGCGCTCCTCGAGCTCACAGCCGCGGAGGCGCCCGAGTCCGTCGTCGTCGTCACCCACCCGGGCGCGGACGTCGGCGCGCTCGCCGACCAGGTCAAGGGCGCCCGCACCGGCATCCAGCTGCCGGGGGGCGGGCAGCGCGTGTTCGCGGGCAAGCGCTACGTCGCGCTCTACGGCACGCCCGGCTCGAAGGCGCTCGGGGTGCTCGGCGAGCAGGGCACCGCGGAGACGATCGCCCGCGCGCGGCGCACCGCCGAGAAGTACGCGCCGCTCACGAGCGACACCGTCGTGCCCACCCTCGAGATCATCGCGACGATCGCCTCGAAGTCGAAGGGCAAGGACCGCAACTACTCCCGCGAGCGCACCGTCGCCGAGCTCACCCCGCTCGTCGACGCGGCCGAGAAGGACGGCCTCTACGTCATCCTCGACCTGCAACCCGGCCGCACGTCGTTCCTCACGCAGGCCAAGCGCTACGAGTCGCTGCTCAGCCGGCCGCACGTCGGCCTCGCGCTCGACCCCGAGTGGCGGCTCAAGAAGAAGCAGGTCCACCTCAAGCAGATCGGCTCGGTCAAGGCCGCCGAGGTCAACAAGGTCGTCGACTACCTCGCCGACCTCACGGCGTCCAAGGGCCTGCCGCAGAAGATGCTCGTGCTCCACCAGTTCAGCCGCTCGATGATCAAGGAGCGCTCGAAGGTCGACACCTCGCGCCCCGAGATCGCCGTCGTCATCCACGTCGACGGGCAGGGCACGCAGCCCGCGAAGTCCGCGACGTGGAAGTCGCTGCGCAAGGGCGCGCCGGATGGTGTGCACTGGGGGTGGAAGAACTTCTACGACGAGGACGACCCGATGCTCTCCCCGAAGAAGACCTACCAGGTCCGGCCGCGACCCCACCTCGTCACGTACCAGTGAGGGGGGTCGCCGGCTCGTTCGCCGGCTGGCTCCGCCGGCTTCCGTGGCGTGCGCTCGTGTCGCGCCGCGCGCTGTGGTCAGCGCTCCTCGCGCTCCTCGTCGTCGCCGCCGCGGCCTATGCCGGGCTCGTCACGGCGAGCGTGCGGGGATCCCTCGGTCCCCACGAGGCGACGTACGACGTGACGACGGACTCTCTCGTCGTGCTCGACCTCGGTCCGCTCGGCACCGTCGAGGTCGACTCGCCGCTGCCGCTCGGGCTCGGCGCGCGCATCGTCGTCCAGGAGATCCCCGCCGACGTCGTCGCGGTGGACCAGGCGACGACGCTCGCGGCCCTCGAGGCCGATGCGAGCTCGTACCTGCAGTTCTTCACGTCCCCGCAGGTCGCCGCCGGTGACGCGGTGCGGGCTCTCGTCGCCGACGCGGCGCTGCGGGCGGTGGGGTACGTCACCGGCGCCGCAGCGGTCGTCCTGCTGCTGCTCGTCCTGCTCGGTGAGGTCCGGCGTGCGGAGCTCGTCGCACTGCTGCGGCCGCACCAGCGAGCGCTCGGGGCCGTCCTCGTCCTCGTCGTCGTCGGGGCGATCGGCCTCGTCTCGAGCGCGCCGCACCGCGACGACGAGGGTGTGCGGCGGGCCTCGATGATCTTTGCCGGGACGCCGCTCGAGGGTGCGCGCATCACGGGACGGCTCGCGGGGATCGTCGACCACTACGGCGGCATGGCCGTCGAGGCGTGGCGGTCCAACGAGGCGTACTACGCGGATGCAGCGGCGAGGCTGCGCAGCGCGTGGCACGGGCGGGAGCTGCAGATCGGCGTCGCCGCGTCGCACGGGGCACCGTGGGGCGGAGCGCAGCGCGAGGGCGAGGACACCGTGTCCCTCGTCGTCATCTCGGACCTCCACTGCAACGTCGGGATGGCGCCCGTCATCGCGGCTCTCGTCGAGGTCTCCGGGTCGCAGGTCGTCCTCGACGCGGGGGACCGGACGATCAACGGCACCTCGGTCGAGCGGTACTGCGTGACGGCCCTCGACGAGGCGCTGCCGAGCGACGTCGACCTCGTCGCGGTGACCGGCAACCACGACTCCTCGATCATCTCCGACGCGCTCCGGGCCTCGGGTGCGACCGTGCTCGACGGGTCCACCGTCGAGGTCGCGGGCGTGCGGATCCTCGGCGACGCAGACCCGGTCCAGACGCGGATCGGCGACGGTTCGAGCCTCGCCGGGACGGAGAGCGCACCCGACATGGCAGCCCGGCTGCGGGAGCGGGCGTGCGAGGACGACGTCGACCTCTTGCTCATCCACACCCCCGCCGTCGGGCGGCCTGCGCTCGCGAGCGGCTGCGTGCCGCTCCAGGTCTCCGGGCACCTGCACGCACGCTCGGGGCCTGAGGTCGTCGACCGTGGCGTGCTGCTGCTGTCCGGCAGCACTGCGGGCGCGGTGCTCAACAAGCCGACGGTCGGGCCGCTCAACGGCACCGCGACGCTCGAGGTCCTCACCTTCGACCGCGCCGAGCGCCGCTTCGTCAGCACCCGGTCGGTGACCATCGACCCGGACGGGAGCGTCTTCGTCGGGTTCCCGAGGGCGGTGCCCGCCCCGGCTGCCGTGCCTCCGACGCCGCCGCAGCAGGAGGCCGACGCCTGACGGCGAGCCCGCGGCAGGCCGCGCCGACGCGAGACAGGGTCGCTCACGGGTGAGCGCTCGCCTAGTGTCGAGGCGTCGCCGTCCCGCCAGGAGAGGAACCCGTCCCATGCTGCGCCGCCAGGTCGCCCGCGTCGTCTCGTCCGCAGGCCTGCTCGCCCTGCTCGTGCTTGCCCCCGTGCCGGCACAGGCCCACGACGAGCTCAGCTCGAGCGCGCCGTCGGCCGATCAGATCGTCACCGAGGTCCCTGAGGCGCTCGAGCTCACGTTCAGCGCGCCCGTCCTTGACGTCAACCCGCAGGTCGTCGCGCGCGACTCCGAGGGACGTGAGGTGACGACGGGCGAGGTCGAGCTCGACGGCACGACGGTGCGTCGCGCGCTCGTCCCGGACGCGGACGGCGACATCGAGGTCGCATGGTCGGTCGCGTCGAGCGACGGGCACCGCATCGAGGGCGAATACATGTTCACGATCGCGCCCGTGCAGCCGGCCGAGCCGTCCGAGTCCGCCTCGGCGCCTGCGGTCGCCCCGAGCCTGTCCCCGTCGCCTGCGGCGTCGCAGGTCGCGGCTGCGCCGGGGGTCGACGCGGACGACGAGGGCAAGGCTGAGGCGCTGCCGCTGGGCGCGCGCCTCGGGCTCGCCGCTGGGGCGACGGCGGTCGTCGTCACGCTTGGAATCCTCGCCCTGCGCAAGGCGCGAGGTCTGGACGGCCGGGACCGGTCGACGGCCGCTGCTGGCGACGCATGAGCGCGAGGACTAAAGTTTACTGATGTGAACTTTAGTCATGCGGCTAGGTTGATGCTGGGAGCAGCCGCAGCCCTCCTCGCGGGGGGCTGCGCCGCCCCGGCGGCCATCCCGGCGCCCGTCGACGACGAGCGGCCGCTCGTCCTCGCGACCTTCACCGTGCTCGCGGACATGACGCGGCAGGTCGCAGGCGATCGCGTCCGCGTCGAGTCGATCACCGACGTCGGCGCGGAGATCCACGGCTACGAGCCGAGCCCGCGTGACCTCGTGCGCGCCGAGGGCGCCGACCTCGTCGTCGCGAACGGGCTGGGCCTCGAGGCCTGGCTGAGCAGACTCGTGGAACGGACCGGAGCGCCGTGGGTCGTCGTCACCCGCGACGTCGAGCCGATCGCCATCGCGGGCTCCGGCGCACCGAACCCGCACGCGTGGATGTCCCCACGCGCGGGAACGCAGTACGTCGCCGCGATCGCCGACGCCCTCACGACCCTCGACCCTGACGGCGCCGCAGCGTTCGCCGCCCGGGCCGATGCCTACTCCGCGCAGCTCGAGACCCTCCACGACGAGCTCGTCCGCGCCCTGGACGCGCTGCCCGTGGAGCGGCGGGTCCTCGTCACCTGCGAGGGCGCGTTCTCCTACCTCGCACGAGACGCCAGCCTGAGCGAGGGCTACCTCTGGCCCGTGAACGCCGACGCGATCGGGACGCCGCGCCAGGTCGTCCGCACGGTCCGACTCGTGCGCGAACGGGCCGTGCCCGCAGTGTTCTGCGAGTCGACGGTCGCCGACACCGCCCAGCGCCAGGTCGTGCGCGAGACCGACGACGTCGGCACGCGCTTTGGCGGCACGCTCTACGTCGACTCGCTCTCGCGCAGCGACGGGCCCGTCCCCACCTACCTCGACCTGCTCACGCATGACGTGCGCACGATCGTCGCTGGTCTGACCGGGACGAGCGACGCATGACGGCCGCACTCGAGGTCACGGGCCTCACCGTCCGGTACGGCACGACGACCGCACTCACCGCCGCGGCCCTTGAGGTCGGTCCCGGCCGGATCACAGGGCTCGTCGGGCTCAACGGGTCGGGCAAGTCGAGCCTGCTCAAGGCCGTGCTCGGCACCGTGCGGGCCGAGGCGGGTGCCGTGCGGATCCTCGGACGCGAACCGGGCGCGGCGCGCCGTGCGGGGCTCGTCGGCTACGTCCCGCAGGCCGAGGACGTCGACTGGGCCTTCCCGCTCCACGTCCGCGACGTCGTCCTCCAGGGGCGACGCGGCCGGACGGGTCTGCTCCGCCGGCCGAGCGCGGCGGATCTCGCCGCGGTCGACGCGGCCCTCGCC
>JAFABT010000167.1 GCA_023425905.1 Actinomycetes bacterium
CGGCGACCCCGAGCCTGCGCTCGTCGTCGTTGCGGCGCCGCCGGACGTCACCGCCGACGTCGTGCGGACCGAGCTCGCGGCGCACCCGACGGCCGTCGTCACGGACGTCGCGAGCGTCAAGCAGTACGTGCTCGACGAGCTGCGCGCGTCGGGGGCGGACCTCACCCGCTACGTCGGCTCGCACCCGATGGCCGGCCGCGAACGGTCCGGTCCGTCTGCCGCGGTTCCCGACCTGTTCTTCGGGCGGCCGTGGGTCCTCACCGGAGCCGCGGAGGCGACGAGCGAGGCCCTGCTCGCGGTGCGCGCCCTCGCGGTCGACCTGGGCGCGGTCCCCGTGACGATGACGGCCGCCGACCACGACGCCGCCGTCGCCACGGTCTCGCACGTGCCGCAGGTCGCCGCGAGCCTCGTCGCCGCGCGGTTGCTCGCGCTGGGGGAGCAGGGCCTGGGCCTCGCGGGTCAGGGACTGCGGGACGTCACGCGCATCGCGGCGTCCGACCCGGCCCTGTGGACCTCCATCCTGGCGGCCAACGCGGGCCCCGTGCGCGATGTCCTCCGGGCGCTGCGCACCGACCTCGACGCCGTCATCGAGGCGCTCGACCGGGCGGACGAGGCGACCGGCCCCGAGAGCGTCGAGCTCGGCGCGCTCGCGACGATCGCGCACACGATCGGGACGGGGAACGAGGGCGTCTCGCGCATCCCGGGCAAGCACGGCGGTGCCCAACGGGAGTACGCGACGGTGCACGTGCTCGTGCCCGACAGCCCCGGGGAGCTCGCCCGCCTGCTCTCCGACGTCGGCGAGGCCGACGTCAACCTCGAGGACCTCGCCCTCGAGCACGCCGCTGGCCGTCCGGTCGGCATGGCGCTCATCTCGGTCGTCCCGGGACGCGCCGCACACCTCGAGGCGGAGCTCACGGCCCGCGGATGGAGACTGGTCAGTTGAGCACGGCAGCTGTTCCCACGGGCGCGACCACCCTCGTCGTCGCGATCGACGGGCCCTCGGGCTCGGGCAAGTCGAGCGTCTCGCGGCGGGTCGCGCAGACTCTCGGGCTTGCGTACCTCGACACCGGGGCGATGTACCGCGCGGCGACGGTGTGGTGCGTGCGGGAGGGCGTCGACCTCGACGACGCGGCGGCCGTCGCCGCTGCAGTCCGTGCGATGCCGCTCGTCATGGGTGTGGACCCGGCGGCGCCGGGTGTGCTGCTCGGCGACGACGACGTCGCGGAGGCGATCCGCGCGACCGAGGTGTCCTCGGTCGTCTCCAAGGTCGCGACCAACCTCGACGTGCGTGCCCACCTGCTCGACCTGCAGCGCGCCGAGATCGCCGCCCAGAAGACGGCCGGGAGCTTCTCCGGCGGACGCGGCGTCGTGGCAGAGGGTCGCGACATCACGACGGTCGTCGCCCCTGACGCCGACGTGCGGATCCTCCTGGTCGCGTCGGAAGAGGCGCGCCTCGCTCGGCGGTCGCTCGAGGTGCACGGCGCCGCCGACGCCGCAGCGGTCGAGGCGACCCGCGACCAGGTGCTGCGCCGGGACCGCGACGACTCGACCGTGTCGAACTTCCTCGTCGCCTCCGACGGCGTCGTCACCGTCGACTCCTCCGACCTCGGCTTCCTCGAGACGATCGACGCCGTGCTCGACGTCGTCTGCGACGTCGCGGGTGTCGTGCGCCCGGACGACTCGCCCACGTCGTCCGCCCACCATGGCTGAACCGGCGGCGCGCGAAGCCCGTGCCGTCCGGGCGAACCACCTGCGTGCGGGGAACCCGTGGTGGGGTCGGCTCGTGTGCCGGACCGTCGGTCACGGGTTGTGGCCGACCGACGTCGTGGGCCGCGAGAACGTCCCGGCCGACGGCCCGGTCCTGCTCGTCGCCAACCACCTCGGCGTCCTCGACGGTCCGCTGCTCTTCGCCGTGTCGCCGCGCCCGACGCGCATCCTCATCAAGGAGGAGATGTTCCGCGGATCCCTGGGCGCCCTGCTCCACGACGCGGGGCAGATCCCGGTGCACGGCGCGGACGGGGGGCGGTCCGCGCTCGCCGCAGCCCGGGAGCTCCTGCGCGCCGGCGGCGTCGTCGGGCTGTTCCCCGAGGGTGCGCGGGGGCGAGGTGACATGTCGGGTGCCCGTGGGGGTGCGGCATGGCTCGCGCTGGGTACGGGGGCGCGCGTCGTCCCGGTCGCCGTGCTGGGGACCCGTCGGACGGGTGAGGGCGTCGGCAAGGTGCCGCCGCCGTGGCGTCGGCTCGCGGTCGAGATGGGGGAGCCTCTCGTCCTCGAGCGTGAGCCCGGCGTCCCGGGTCGGGTCCAGGTCGAGCAGGCGAACGTGCGCGTGCAGGACGCCCTCCAGACGGTGCTCACCCGTGCCGTCGCGCGCACCGGACTCACCCTGCCGTCCGACGAGGGCCGGCGCGACAAGCACTGACTGGGCGTGCGTGGCGCAGGAACCGTCCTCCGCAGGGGACAATGGTGCCCATGAGTGACGAGGACCAGACCACGGCCGGCCCCCAGGACGAGAGCGTCGAGCCCGCGCAGCAGGCTCCTGCCGTCATCGGGCCGGACGACGTCGACGACGCTCAGCGCGCGCGTTCGCTCCGCGCCGGCCTCGCCGACTACGACCTCGAGGACGAGGACTTCTCCCTCCTCGACGAGGACGGCTACGACGACGAGCGCAACCCCGCCCTCGCGCCCCGGCCCGTCCTCGCGGTCGTCGGCCGACCCAACGTGGGCAAGTCGACGCTCGTCAACCGCATCCTCGGCCGTCGCGAGGCGGTCGTCGAGGACAAGCCGGGCGTGACGCGTGACCGCGTGAGCTACCCCGCGGAGTGGGCGGGACGCGACTTCATGCTCGTCGACACGGGCGGCTGGGAGGTCGACGTCGCGGGGATCGAGGCGCGCGTCGCGGAGCAGGCCGAAGTCGCGATCAGCCTCGCCGACGCCGTCGTCTTCGTCGTCGACGCGACGGTCGGTGCGACCGCGACGGACGAGCGCGTCGTCCAGCTGCTGCGCCGGTCGGGCAAGCCCGTCGTCCTCTGCGCGAACAAGGTCGACGGTCCGCGCGGCGAGGCTGATGCGTCGCAGCTGTGGAGCCTCGGGCTGGGGGAGCCGTACGCGGTCTCTGCCCTCCACGGGCGCGGCACGGGCGACCTGCTCGACGCCGCGATGGCCGCGCTGCCGCGGGACACCGTCCACGGTGTGGCCCCGCCCGTCGGCGGTCCGCGCCGCGTCGCCCTCGTGGGCCGACCGAACGTCGGCAAGTCCTCCCTGCTCAACAAGGTCGCCAAGGCGGATCGGGTCGTCGTCGACTCGGTCGCCGGGACGACGCGGGATCCGGTCGACGAGCTCATCACGCTCAAGGACCGCCAGTGGGTGTTCGTCGACACCGCCGGAATCCGTCGCCGGGTGCACCAGACGTCGGGCGCGGACTTCTACGCCTCGCTGCGCACGCAGGCCGCGATCGAGAAGGCCGAGGTCGGGGTCGTGCTCCTCGACGCGAGCGTGCCCATCACCGAGCAGGACACCCGGGTGATCTCTCAGGTCGTCGAGGCCGGCCGTGCGCTCGTCATCGCGTACAACAAGTGGGACCTCATGGACGACGAGCGTCGCAAGTTCCTGGAGCGGGAGATCGAGCGGGACCTCGTCCAGGTCCAGTGGGCGCCTCGGGTCAACGTCTCGGCCAGGACCGGGTGGCACGCAGAGAAGCTCGTCCCCGCTCTCGAGCTCGCGCTCTCCTCGTGGGACACCCGGGTGCCGACGGGAAAGCTCAACTCCTTCCTCGGCGAGCTCGTCGCCGCGCACCCGCACCCGCTGCGCGGTGGCAAGCAGCCGCGCATCCTCTTCGCGACCCAGGCGTCGACGCGCCCGCCGCGCTTCGTCGTGTTCGCGACCGGCTTCCTCGAGGCCGGGTACCGACGCTTCATCGAGCGTCGACTGCGCGAGACCTTCGGCTTCGAGGGCACGCCCATCGAGGTCTCCGTCCGGGTGCGCGAGAAGCGTCGCCGCTGACCCGACCGATCCCGTTGACACCCGCCCGCCCCACGCCGAGACGGAAGCGCCATGACCGCAGCTGATC
>JAFABT010000186.1 GCA_023425905.1 Actinomycetes bacterium
GACGACGACGTCCACGACGATCCGCTTGGTCGCAGCCGGGCGCACCACCTCGAGCCGCCGTCCGCCGTCGGCGGGCGATCGGTGGCCGACGAGGAACTCCGCGACAGGCTCGACCGGGTCGACCGTGGCCGTGAGGCCGATGCGCTGCGCGGGCCGCTCAAGCAGCGCGTCGAGACGCTCGAGGCTGACCGCGAGGTGTGCGCCTCTCTTGGTCCCGGCGAGGGCGTGCACCTCGTCGACGATGACCGTCGTCACGCCTGCGAGTCCGGCCCGAGCGGCCGAGGTGAGGACGAGGAAGAGGGACTCGGGCGTCGTGATGAGGATGTCGGGCGGCCTGGAGGCGAACGCCCGGCGCTCGCTCGCGGGTGTGTCGCCGGTCCGCACGCCGATGCGGACGTCGGGCAGTGCTGTGCCGGTGCGAGCGGCTGCGTGAGCGATCCCGACGAGCGGGGACCGTAGGTTGCGCTCGACGTCGGCCGCGAGGGCCTTGAGCGGCGAGACGTAGACCACGCGGCACCGGCTGAGCGGCTCCTGTGCACGGGCATCGGGATCGGCGGTCAGCACCTGGTCGAGAGCCCAGAGAAACGCGGCGAGCGTCTTGCCCGACCCGGTCGGTGCGACGACGAGCGCGTGCGCGCCGTCCTGGACCGCGGCCCACGCCCCGGCCTGGGCCGCGGTGGGGGCCTCGAAGGCGCCCGCGAACCAGCGCCGCGTCGGATCGGAGAATCCCTCGAGCGCCGGTGTCGCGCGGGCCGCGCCACGGGGAGTGCTCGAGGTCATGTCGCCATTGTGCTCGTCTCCGCTGACATCGCCCGACGGGCGGGCGTGCGAGGCTTGTGCGGTGCGCAACCGTGAGTTCTGGCAGCTGGTCGAGGAGGTCCTCGGACCGGTGCTCGGTCGCACGGTCGTGACCGACCAGGTGCTGGGCGACCTCGACGGCCGCACGGCCGCGGAGGCGCTCGAGGAGGGGGTCGAGCCGCGGGACGTCTGGCACGCGTTGTGCGACGCGCTCGACGTGCCCGACGACGCGAGGTGGGGCGCGGACGCGCGTCGCCAGGCGCCGCCCCGCAGTCGCTGACCCACGGGCGACACGCCGACGTGACGGCGGAGGGGCTCGAACAGGTGTTCGGCTACTGTGTCCACAGGAGGCGGCGGCGCAGTGGTCGTGCACAGCCGTGCACGGGCCTCGTCGCGATGTCGGTGGTCGGACATAGCGTCTCCGTGACATCACAGACCAGCCCCAGTCCAGCGCAGCCGACGCTGCCGAACCGAGCATCAGAAGGTGTGACACATGCCTGCACCCCAGGATCGCGAGAAGGCCCTCGAGGCCGCCCTCAGCCAGATCGACCGTCAGTTCGGCAAGGGGTCGGTGATGCGCCTCGGCGACGACACCCGCGCCCCTGTCGAGGTCATCCCGACGGGTTCGATCGCCCTCGACGTCGCGCTCGGGATCGGTGGTCTCCCGCGCGGTCGCATCATCGAGGTCTACGGGCCGGAGTCCTCCGGCAAGACGACGGTCGCGCTCCACGCGGTTGCGAACGCCCAGCGTCAGGGCGGCATCGCCGCCTTCATCGACGCCGAGCACGCCCTCGACCCGGAGTACGCGAAGAAGCTCGGCGTCGACACCGACGCCCTCCTCGTCTCCCAGCCGGACACGGGGGAGCAGGCACTCGAGATCATGGACATGCTCATCCGCTCCGGGGCGATCGACATCATCGTCATCGACTCGGTCGCCGCGCTCGTGCCCAAGGCTGAGATCGAGGGCGAGATGGGCGACAGCCACGTCGGGCTCCAGGCCCGTCTCATGTCCCAGGCGCTGCGCAAGATCACGGGCGCGCTCAACTCGTCCGGGACCACCGCGATCTTCATCAACCAGCTCCGCGAGAAGATCGGCGTGTTCTTCGGTAGCCCGGAGACGACGACGGGCGGTAAGGCGCTCAAGTTCTACGCCTCGGTCCGGATGGACATCCGCCGCATCGAGACGCTCAAGGAGGGCACCGACGCGGTCGGCAACCGCACGCGCGTCAAGGTCGTGAAGAACAAGATGGCCCCGCCCTTCAAGCAGGCCGAGTTCGACATCATGTACGGCGTCGGCATCTCCCGCGAGGGGAGCCTCATCGACATGGGCGTCGACCACGGCATCGTTCGCAAGTCGGGCTCCTGGTACACCTACGAGGGCGACCAGCTCGGTCAGGGCAAGGAAAACTCCCGCGCCTTCCTCCGGGACAACCCGGATCTCGCGCAGGAGATCGAGAAGAAGATCAAGGAGAAGCTCGGCATCGGCGCCCAGGTCGACGCGCCGGCTGATCCGACGGTCGACTTCTGACGGGCATGTCGACGGAGCGCGTCGCGGGCGGGGGAACTGAGCTCGACGCGATCGAGCATGCGCGCACCCTCGCCCTGCGGTCGCTCAACCAGGCCCCGCGGACGCGCCACCAGCTCAGCGAGCTGCTGGCGCGCCGCGGTGTCGACGAGGAGGTCGCACAGGTGCTGCTCGACCGCTTCGAGGAGGTCGGGCTGCTCGACGACGCCGCGTACGCGCGCTCACTCGTCCGGAGCCGGGTGACTGAGCGCGGACTCGCCCGGCGGGCCCTCGCGCAGGAGCTCCGGCGCAAGGGAATCGAGGAGGACGTCGCGGCGACGGCACTCGCCGACATCGAGCCGGACGACGAGGAGCGCGCCGCTCGCGACGTCGTCCGACGCAAGATCCGCGGCATGTCGCAGGTGGACGGTGACGTCGCGACACGGCGACTCGTGGCAGTGTTGGGGCGAAAGGGGTACCCCGCTGGCCTGGCGTACCGCGTCGTGCGCGAGGAGCTCGGTCTCGCGAGGGACGCGGGCGACGAGGGCGTCGAGCCCTGATCGACCGAGCGAGGCCCGCCCCGGGGCGTCGCGCGACGGTGTGGACGGAGACCATGACTGACGATGTCACGACGACCGGTCCGATGATCGACCTCGGCAGCCTCGGCGTCGTCGTCGGAATGCTGCTCGCGTGCCTCGTCGCTCTTGTCCTCGTGCTGCTCGCCCGACGGGAGGCGGATCTCCACCGGGAACGGGCCCGCCAGGACGTCGAGTCGATCAGGGCGGAGGCGCACGCCGCCCTCGCCGAGGCGCAGCGGCGCGACCAGCGCAGCATCGAGCGTGAGCGAGAGATCGATGCGGCCGAGCGCGAGGCGAAGGCGATCGCACGTGACCTCGGTGACCGGCAGGAGGCCGTGCGTGCGACCGAGGCCGCCGTCGCAGCCGCGTTCCGGGAGGCGCAACGGGCCGCACGTGACGAGCTCGAGGCCGTGAGCGGCCTGTCGGCGGACGAGGCGAGGGCGGAGCTCGTCCGCCGGGTCACCGACGACGCGCAGCACGAGGCCGCGGCGCTCGTGCGCCGGGCCGACGCCAAGGCGCGGCGCACCGCGGACGCCCGTGCCCGGCGCATCCTCACGACCGCCGTCCAGCGACTTGCGGCCCCGACGTCGGCCCAGGCGGCCGTCACCATCGTCCCGCTGCCGTCCGACGACATGAAGGGACGTGTCATCGGGAAGGAAGGGCGCAACATCCGCACGTTCGAGGCCGTGACCGGCGTCGACGTCGTCATCGAGGACGCCACCGGCTCCGTCGTCCTGTCGAGCTTCGACGTCGAGCGGCGCGAGATCGCGCAGGTCGCCCTCGAGGCACTGCTCGCCGATGGGCGGATCCACCCTCAACGCATCGAGGCCGCGTACGCCGATGCACTCGCCGGAGCCGACGACCGCGCCGACGCGGCCGGGCATGAGGCCGCTGAGGAGGCCGGCGTCGGACGGTTGCACCCCGAGCTCGTCCGAACGCTCGGCAGGCTGCGGCTGCGGACGTCTGCCGGCCAGAACGTGTTGCGCCACCTCGTCGAGAGCGCCCAGATCGCCGGTGCGCTCGCCGCTGAGGTCGGCGCCGACGAGCACGTCGCACGGCGGTCGGCGTTCCTCCATGACATCGGCAAGGCCTTCAGCGGCACGGTGCCCGGCACCCACGCCGCGGTCGGTGCCGCGCTCGCCGAGCGCTGCGGTGAGGATCCCGTCGTCGTCAACGCGATCGCGGCCCACCACGACGAGGTGCCGCCGGAGACGGTCGAAGCGGTCCTCGTCCAGGCAGCCGACGCGTGCAGCGCCGCCCGCCCAGGGGCGCGCCACGAGAGCGCGGAGGCCTACGGGGAACGCATCGAGCGCGTCGAGCGGCTCGTCGCCGAGACATCGGGGGTCCGCAAGGCCCTCGCGATGGCCGCGGGACGCGAGATCCGCGTCGTCGTCGAGCCGGACGAGGTCGCCGACCACGAGCTCGGGGCGCTCGCGACGAAGATCGCGCGCGCCATCGAGGCGGAGCGCGCCTACCCCGGCGAGGTCACCGTCACCGTCATCCGCGAGCTGCGCGCGAGCGCGACCATCTCCTGACCCGCGGCGGGCGCGCGGCACCGCTGCGACGCTCCACCCAGACGGCCAGCCTCGACAGGGCGATGTTGACGACGAGGTAGATGCCCGCGCCGACGAAGAAGAGCGCGACGTAGTAGCGCTGCCCGAAGAACTGCGCGTTCGTCTGGATCGCCCTGAGCAGCTCGTGATACCCGACGATGAACCCGAGGGAGGAGTCCTTGAGCAGGACGACGAGCTGAGCGATGAGGCTCGGAAGCATGGTGCGGACCGCTTGCGGGAGCTGGACGAGCACGAGCGTCTGCCAGCGGGACAGCCCCACCGCTGCCGCGGCCTCCGCCTGACCCTTGGGCAGGGACGCCAACCCGGCTCGGAGGATCTCCGCGATGATCGCCATGTTGTAGACCGTGAGCCCGAACACGACGGCCGCGAACGGGCTCCAGCCGAACCCGAAGGTGCCGAACCCCATCATGAGCAGCACCGGCAGCCCGCGGAACAGCTCGATGACGACGACCGCGGGGGCGCGAACGAGCGCGCGACGGTGCGTGCGCCAGACAGCGAGCACGAGACCCATGGCGAGGGCGAGCGGCGCCGCCAGAGCCGCGGCCTGCATCGTCGCCCAGAGCCCACGGGCGAGGAGCGAGCGCCAGAGGTCTGCGGCAGTCTGGTTCTTCGGCGGGTCGTAGAGGACGTCCCACCGGTCTGCCTGGAACAGCCCTTCGCGGGAGGCGTAGAGCACGCCGGCGCCGAGGAACACGACGACGACGAGCGCGCCGATGACCGAGCCGATGCGCTCGCGTCGGCGCGCGACGGGGCCCGGGACGTCGTAGAGGATCGAACTCATCTGGCGAACACCACCTTGCGCTCGACGGCGCCTGCGAGCAGGCCTGCGGGGATGGTGAACACGAGGTAGAAGAGCGCGGTTCCGCTGAGCAGGAGGATGCTCTGGCCAGGATTGGCGACGGTGAGGCGGAACCCGATCGCGACGAGCTCGACCATCGCGAAGCCCGAGGCGACCGAGGTGTTCTTCGCGAGCGCGATGATGACGTTGATGAGCGGCGGGATGACGGTGCGCACGGCCTGCGGCAGGATGACCAGCCCGAGCGTCTGACCGAAGGTGAGGCCGACCGAGCGCGCCGCCTCCGCCTGCCCTACCCCGACGGAGTTGATCCCGGAACGCACCGCCTCGCACACGAACGCGGAGGTGTATGCCGTGAGGCAGAGCACCGCGGTCCAGAACCCGAGGGGGGCGAGCAGCCCGAACTGCGGCGCCACGAACACGACGAAGAAGAACACGAGCGTGAGCGGGGTGTTGCGCAGCGTCTCGACGTACACCGCGGCGAACCATCGCAGCGGCCGCAACGGTGCGACTCGCAGGGCCGCGAGCACGACGCCGAGGACGAGCGAGGCGACGCCTGCGACGAGCGTGAGCCGCATCGTCGAGAGGAAGCCCGACCAGAACGCGGGGACGCTGTCGATGAGCAGGTCCACGGGGCTCCTTCCGGCTGCGGGTGGACGGACGTGCGCCGGCCGCCCGGAGGTCAGGCGGCCGGCAGTCGGTCAGTAACGGTCGACCGTGGGCGGCGTCGGCGTCGGCAGGACGGTGCCCGCAGTGTTCGTCCAGGCCTTCTCCCACGTCCCGTCGGCGAACATGCGCTCGAGCTGGTCGTTGATCCAGTTCCGGAAGTCCGTGTCCTCGAGAGCGAGACCGATGCCGTACGGCTCCTTGGTGAAGGGTTCCCCCCGCACCTCGAGGGTGTCGTCGTCGGCGGCGAAGCCCGCGAGGATGACGTTGTCCGTGCTGATCGCGTCGACCTGGCCCCGCTTGAGGGGCTCGAGGCAGTCGGAGTACGCGCCGAACGGGACGACCTCGGTGTCGGGGAAGTTCGCGAGGAGGTTCGATTCGGGGGTGGAACCCTTGACCGTGCAGACCTTGGCGCCGGCGATGTCCTTCTCCGACTGGATCGTCGTGTTGGACGCGAGCGTGAGCAGCGACTGCCCAGCCTCGTAGTACGGCCCGGCGAAGGAGACGACCTTCTTGCGGTCGTCGTTGATCGTGTAGGTCGCGACGATGAAGTCGACCTGGCCCGAGCGGATGGCCTCCTCTCGGTTCGCCGAGATCGTCTCCTTCCACTCGATCTTGTCGGGGGCCACGCCGAGCGCGCCGGCGAGCGCCGTGGCGATCTCGACGTCGAAGCCGGTGGGCTTGCCATCGGGCCCCATGAGGCCGAAGAGGGGCTGGTCGAACTTGGTCCCGATGGAGATCGAGCCCTCGGCTGCGATCTTCGCCATCGTTGAGCCCTCGGGGAACGCGGAGGTGTCGACGCTCGGCGCCGGGTCGGCGGGGCTCGAGGAGTCTCCGCCGCAGCCAGCCAGCACGAGGCTCGCCCCTGCGACAAGACCGATCGCTGCGATGGTGCGTCTGCGCATGGTGCTCTCCTTCTCTCGGGGTCAGTGCGTGAGGATCTTCGACAGGAAGTCGCGGGCGCGCTCGCTGCGCGGTGCGGTGAAGAACGTCTCGGGGTCGGCGTCCTCGACGATCTGCCCGCCGTCCATGAAGACGACTCGATCGGCCGCCCGGCGCGCGAAGCCCATCTCGTGGGTGACGACGATCATCGTCATGCCCGCCTCGGCGAGGGCGACCATGACGTCGAGCACCTCGTTGATCATCTCGGGATCGAGCGCCGACGTCGGCTCGTCGAAGAGCAGGACGCGCGGGTCCATCGCGAGCGCGCGGGCGATCGCGACGCGCTGCTGCTGGCCGCCCGACAGGTCGCGCGGGCGGTGGTCGGCGCGCTCGGCGAGGCCGACCTCGGCGAGGCGCTCCTTCGCGATGCGGCGCGACTCGGCCTTCGAGAGCCCCTTCACATTGCGCAGCGCCAACGCGACGTTCTCGAGGGCGGTGTGGTCGGGGAAGAGGTTGAAGTGCTGGAACACGAGCCCGATGCGCCGGCGCACCGAGTCGGGCTTCTGGGTGAGCACGCTCTCGCCGGCCAGCAGTACCTCGCC
>JAFABT010000196.1 GCA_023425905.1 Actinomycetes bacterium
ACCGCGTTCGCGACCCGCGTGAGCGACTCCACGACCGACATCACCTCGGCGATCACACGCTCCGCCTCGACCCGATCCACCAGCCCCCGACCGACCGGGAAGCGCTCAGCAACAGCCGTCACGTCGCGCATCACCGCCACATCCGCACTCATCCGCACACCCCCTCGTTCGAACAAGTGTACTAATCGAGAGGCCTGCGCGGATAGTCCCATCTCACCATCCGGCGACGCGCGGACGAGAGCCGGGCGGAAGACACCGCGGGCCGCCGTGGTTGAACGAGTCAGACCCCACCACAACTCCACGCGCCCCACCCCGGCGTCGGCGAGCAGGAAGCAGGCGCACGATGCCCGACTACGGCCACCCCCTCCAGCTGGGCACGTTCATCACGCCCACCGCTGCGGACGCGCACGCGCCCGTCGCGCTCGCGCAGGCGACCGAGGCCGCGGGCCTCGACCTCGTGACCTTCCAGGACCACCCGTACCAGCCGGCCTTCCTCGACACCTGGACGCTGCTGTCCTACGTCGCGGCGGCGACCGAGCGGGTGACCCTCGCGGGCAACGTCCTCAACCTCCCGCTGCGTCCGCCAGCGGTGCTCGCCCGCGCGGTCGCGAGCCTCGACCGGCTGAGCGGCGGACGCGTCGAGCTCGGCCTGGGCGCCGGTGGGTTCTGGGATCCGATCGTCGCCATGGGTGGTGCGCGTCGGACACCGGGCGAGAGCGTCGAGGCGCTCGAGGAGGCGATCGACGTCATCCGCGCCATCTGGGACGTCGACGCCGCGGGCGTCCTGCGTGTCGACGGCGCGCACTACCGGCTCGACGGCGCCAAGCGCGGCCCCGCCCGCGTGCACGACGTCGGCATCTGGCTCGGTGCGTACAAGCCGCGGATGCTCCGCCTCGTCGGGCGCAAGGCCGACGGGTGGCTGCCGAGCCTCGGGTACATGAAGGACGGCGACCTCGCCCGCGGCAACGCGGTCATCGACGAGGCGGCGCAGGAAGCCGGGCGTGACCCGCGCGAGATCCGCCGCCTGCTCAACATCTCGGGGCGGTTCGCCGCGCGCCGTGGCGGCTTCCTCCAGGGCCCGCCCGAGCAGTGGGTCGCCGAGCTGCTCCCGCTCGTCCTCGACGACGGGGTCGGCTCGCTCATCCTCGCCGCCGACGACGGGGCGACGATCGAGCTGTTCGGCGCCGAGGTCGCCCCCGCGCTCCGTGAGGCGGTCGCCGCCGAGCGGGCCGTTACGGGGGTCGCGACGGGTCCCGTCCTGAGCGCCGCCACTCGTGCCGCCCGCCGCGACGGCATCGACTACGACGCCGTCCCCGCCTCGCTCGCCGAGCGCGCCGTCGAGCCCGGCCACGTCGGGTACGGCGCGCTGCGCTCGACATACATGCGCGGCGGGCGCCCGGGCCTCGTGCTGCGGCCGCGCACCCCGGACGAGGTCGCCGACGCCGTCCTCTTCGCCCGGGAGCAGCCGGTGCCGCTGTCGATCCGCTCGGGCGGTCATGGCATCTCGGGCCGCTCGACCAACGACGGCGGGATCGTCATCGACCTCGTCGACATGACGGCGATCGAGGTGCTCGACGTCGCAGAGCGCCGCGTCCGGGTCGAGGCCGGGGCGCGCTGGGGCGAGGTCGCTGCCGCGATCGCCCCGCACGGCTGGGCGATCAGCTCGGGCGACACCGGCGGCGTCGGCGTGGGCGGGCTCGCGACGGCGGGCGGGATCGGCTGGCTCGCTCGCGAGCACGGGCTCACGATCGACCACGTCCTCGCGGCCGACGTCGTCCTCGCTGACGGCTCGCAGGTTCGGGCGAGCGCGACCGAGAACTCTGAGCTGTTCTGGGGGGTCCGGGGCGCCGGGTCCGCTCTCGGCGTCGTCACGGCCTTCGAGATCGAGGCGTCCGAGGTCGGTCCGATCGGCTTCGCGCAGCTCACGTACGTCGCAGGATCGACCGATGCCGGCTCCGTCGCAGACGCCGAGCGTGACGTCGCGGACTTCCTCGTGCGCTGGGGCGCGACCGTCGAGGCGTCGCCCCGTGAGGTCACGAGCTTCCTCGTCATGGGTCGACCGCGCGCCGGCCAACCCGCGGTCGCGCAGGTGCTCGTCGCGGTCGACCGGTCCGAACCGGATGACGTCATCGAGCTGCTCCAGCCCTTCGCCGCGATCGCCCCGCTCGTCGACCAGAGCGTCCAGATCGTGCCCTACGACGCGCTCGTCACCGCGCCCGCCGAGCGCGGGTCGAACGAGGGCGAGCCGCGCTCGCGGTCGATGCTCGTCGACCACCTCACCCCCGAGGTCGCGGCCGACGCCGCCCGACTCGTCCTGAGCGGTGCGACGTACTTCTTCCAGATCCGCTCGGTCGGTGGGGCCGTCGCGGACGTCGACCCCGACGCGACCGCCTACGCCCACCGCGAGGCGAACTTCTCCGTGCTCGCGTTCGGTGCGGGACGCACCCTCGACGAGGCGTGGGAGCCGATGCGCGCGCACACGCGCGGGCTCTACCTGTCCTTCGAGACCGGGCTCGACGAGTCGCGCGCGGGCGAGGTCTACCCGCCGCGGACGCTCGCCCGTCTCCGGGCGCTCAAGCGTCACGTCGACCCCGGGAACGTCTTCCGGGACAACGCGCCGATCACACCGGCCTGACGTCGTCATGGCACAGCGCGACGGCTCGGGTGCCGTGCGCACTAGCGTGGCCCCGTGAACGACGCCGCACCGACCATCCGCCCCGCCCGCCCCGCAGACGCGCGGGCCATCCGCGACCTCGTCACCCCGTACGCCGAGCAGCGCATCCTGCTCGCGAAGGAGCTCATCGGCTACTTCGAGGCGGTCCAGGAGTTCGTCGTCGCGGAGGCGGCCGACGGGACGCTCGTCGGGTGCGGCGCGCTGCACGTGCTGTGGGAGGACCTCGCCGAGATCCGTACCCTCGCGGTCGCGCCCGCATGGCGCGGCCGCGGCGTGGGTCGCGCGCTGCTCACCGCCCTCACCGACCGGGCCCGCGACCTTGGCCTCGCCCGGCTGTTCTGCCTCACCTTCGAGGTCGACTTCTTCGTCGCGCACGGGTGGGAGCCCACCGAGGGTGCGGCCGTCTCGCCCGACGTCTTCGCCGAGATGCTCCGCTCGCACGACGACGGCGTCGCCGAGTTCCTCGACCTCGCCCGGGTCAAGCCCAACACCCTCGGCAACACCCGGATGATCCGACGGCTCTGACGGGTGGGGCCGCGCTCATGTTGTTGAAAGAGCGCCGCGCGCAATCGCCTCCCCGGGTGGCCGAGCCTCGTTAGGATCAGGCTCACGATCGCTCGCACACACAGGGGGGCATAGGTGTTGAGGCGCGATCACGAGGGCTTTCGCGACGAACGTCCAGGGGCTTGGCGTTGCCGCGTGAAGGCCGGGGGCAAGCTCTCTGTTGCCGTAGGCGCGGTCGTTGCGTGTTCTCTGACGGCTTGCACGGCACCGGTTCCCGGTGCGCACCGGACCGAGGCTCCCTCGCCGGTTCCCTCGGCCAGCGCGTCGGTGCAACCGACGCCGGATGGGCCGGTACGACTTCGCGGTGCTGTCCCGGGACCTGGCAGGCGAGGGGGACATCCAGGTCGTCGCACCCCGAGGCGCGTTGCTTGCACGGGACCTGTGCGCAGAAGAGGCGGGTGTCGAGGCGCTGACCTTCTTCGGAGTCGACGAGTCTTCACACACCCGAACGTTCCGTATCTCGGCCGACGGCGTCGTTGAGCCCGAGAAGGACCTTGGCCTGACGGGCGAGGACCGGTATGACCTCGGCGCCCAGTGCGGGCAGGACTTCGCAGGCCGGGTCATCAAGGCCGAGGAGTTCGAGGAGGAGGACCGGCTCGAACTGGTCGAGGGCGAGCGCACCACCGTCTTCGAATCGGGCTATGCCGCGAACATCGGCGACATCACCCTGACCACGCAATGGCTCGCCTTCGGGCTCTACAACGGAGGTGACGAGGCAGAGGGCAAGCAGTTCGTCTACCACCGCCCCACGCGCCAGCTCTACGAGCTGCCCACCTGGCACTGGTCCCCGGCCAACACGATGCGGCAACGCGCCGGGTACCTCACCTTCGGTCACGACCCCAACCCCGACGACGAGGACGCGTACTCCCGGAAGATCGTGATCGGGAAGCTCCACCCACCCGTGAACTGAGCGAGTGTGCGCCCTCCCCGGTCTACGAGTGAGCTGCGTCACCCGGGGCCGGTCGCGCCCCTGCATCGGCGGGCCGTCAGGCGGGAAGGGTGATGACGCCGTCCTCCGGCGCGACGACCAGCCCGTCCGCCGCGAGCCCCGCGAGGCAGCGCTCGATCTGCGCGTCGTCCGCGGTCGACACGGCGGCGAGCACCTGCGCGACGACGTCCGTGCGGGCGGCGGTCC
>JAFABT010000224.1 GCA_023425905.1 Actinomycetes bacterium
GGGGGGGGGGGGGGGCCCGGGGGGGCCCCCACCCGTGCTCCACCGCCAGGCACAGCACCACCCCCAGGAGACCTCCCCATGTTGCGGCGATGCACCACCCACCTCACGTCCCGATCGAGGCGCCGACGGCTACTGGCCTGGGCCGCAGGTTCCCTCGCCGTGGCCGTGTGCGTCTCATGCAGCGCGGCTCCGCCCACGCCTGCGGACCCCGACTGGACGCCGCCCGCCTGGTTCGCGCAGCAAGCGCAGGAGCGCGACCGCGTGCGCGCCGCCCTGCAGAGCTGCGTCACGGACAAGGGGTGGTCCATCGACGTCGACGAACGCGGCGGATCCGAGCACGGATTCGAGAGCGAACAGGAGCTCGACCTCTTCGTCGCCGACGTCGACTCCTGCCGAGACGGCATCGAGCTCAACGACACCACCCTCGAGGACGAGGCAAGCATGCGGCTGTTCTACGAGCGGGAGCTCGACGTGTACGCATGCCTGCGCAACGAGGGATTCACACCACCGCCCCCTCCCCCGTACGAGATCTTCGCCGAGTCGCACCAGCCCGATGCCAGCGTCAAGGACGCCTGGATCGCCTGGGGGCCATGGGTGGGCGAGCAGTTCACCGCGGGCAACCTCGACGACGCGAGCCTCGCGCGCCTAGAGCAGACATGTCCGCAGCAGTGGTGAACGCCCGCGCGCAACACTCACCGTGCAGATCCGCACGACGGGAACCGAGAGGTCAGAACACCACATGATCAGATCACGACGCCGATGGGCGACGGCGACTGTCTGGGTGCTGTGCACGGCGCTCGGCGCGGGAGCTGGCTTCCTCGCGGGACGAGCCACGTTCGTGCCGCCCAAGCCCGCCGTGCAGGCCGCGCCGCAGCAGACCTTCGTCGTGAGCGAGGCCACGATCGGCTCGACGCTCGACGCCACCGCGACCCTGTCCTGGAAGACGACGCCCCTCGGCACAGGTGGGCCGGCCGGGACCGTGACGTCGCTCAGCGTCGCTGACGGCGACACAGTGACCGCGGGCGACGTGCTCTACTCCGTCGACCTCAGACCCGTCGTCGTCGCGAAGGGCGACGTCCCTGCCTTCCGCGAGCTCGCCATCGGCACGGCCGGAGCAGACGTCCGCCAGCTCGAGACGTTCCTGTCCGCCGCCGGCCACTTCACGGCGAAGCCGGACGAGCAGTTCACCGGGCTGACGGCAACAGCCGTCCGCCGGTGGCAGGCGGACCTCGGCGTCAAGCCCACCGGGGTCGTCGCCGCAGGCGACCTCGTCTTCGTGTCGACGCTCCCCGCGCGCGTCGTCCTCGACAAGGCAGTCGCCGTCGGAGCGACGACCTCCGGAGGGGGCCCGGTCGTCCACTCAGTGGCGCGCGAGCCCGAGGTGCTGCTGTACGCGAATCGTGAGGAGCGGTCCGTCGTCCCCACGACGGGTTCCCGGGTCGACGTCCACGCCGAGTCCGGCACATGGGAGACAGTGGCAGCCGAGACGGTGCGCGTCGGCGACGACGAGACCCGCCTGCGCCTCACCGCGCCCGACGGCGGGCCCGCCTGCGGCAAGGCCTGCGCCGACCTCACGTTCACGCGGGACGAGCTGACGATCCCTGCGAGCTTCATCGTCATACCCGAGACGACGGGACCAGCGGTGCCCCTCTCCGCGCTCGCGACAGCCGCTGACGGGTCGACCTACGTCCTCGCGCTCGACGGTGAGCGCATCCCCGTGACCGTCGAGATCAGCGACGGGTCCCGGGCGATCGTCCACGGCGTCGAGACAGGGACGACGGTGCGACTCTTCGCGATCGAGGAACCCGCCACCGACGGCGCCGCCGACCCCTCCGGCCCCGCCGGGCAGCCGTCAGTCGACCCGGCCCAGGAGGCACCCTCACCCGACGAGCAGTCATCATGACCCACGCCGTCGCGGCGCGACGTCGGACCGGAGCGATCCCCATCACGACGACCGGGCTCGGCTACCGCTACCGCGCGCAGCAGCCGCTCGTGCTCGACGGTCTCGACCTCCGCATCGAGCCCGGCGCAGTCACCGTCCTCACGGGCGCCTCCGGTTCCGGCAAGTCGACGTTGCTCTACGTGCTCGCGCTGCTGCTGCGTCCGTCGGTCGGATCGCTCGCGTGGGCGGGCGAGGACCTCACCAGACTTCCTGACGGCGAGCTCGCCGCCCTCCGTGCGACGCGCACCGGGTTCGTGTTCCAGGACGCGATGCTCGACCCGTCTCGCAGCGTCCTCGACAACGCGTGCGAGCAGGCGTTGTTCGCCGGGATGACCCGCGGTGCTGCGGTCCGCCGTGCCCACGCCCTGCTCGAGGAATTCGGCGTCGCGCACCGCATCGACCACCGACCGGGCGAGGTGTCCGGCGGCCAGGCACAGCGCGTCGCACTGTGCCGCGCGCTGCTCACCGACCCGCCGGTGGTCTTCGGCGACGAACCGACCGGCAACCTCGACGACGAGTCGGCCGAAGTCGTCTGGACTGCGCTCGAGCGACGCGCACGAGAAGGCGCCACCGTCGTCATCGCGACGCACGACCAGACTCTCGCCGCGCGCGCGGACCACCGGGTGCGCCTGTGATCGGGGCCGAGGGCGTCGCGGCCCGAGGCCTCACCGGGCACCCC
>JAFABT010000225.1 GCA_023425905.1 Actinomycetes bacterium
CCCGCTCGGGGGAGCGCGATCGCGGCCTCGTCGGCTTCGAGCTCGTGCTCGACGTCGGCGCCGTCGCGCACGGCGGTCACTGCGTCGCCCGGATCCCGCAGGGGCCGGAGGGCGAGGACGGGATGGCTGGTCGGGTCGTGTTCGTGCGCCATGCGCTTCCCGGGGAACGGGTGCGGGTCCGCCTCACCGACGCGCCCGCGAAGGCATCGTTCTGGCGCGGTGACGCGGTCGAGGTCCTCGAGGCGTCGCCCGACCGGGTCGGGACGCACCCGTGGCCGGAGGCCGGTCCAGGCGGGGTCGGCGGGGCTGAGCTCGCTCACGTCGCGCTGCCGGCGCAGCGCATGTGGAAGGCCCAGGTCGTGGCCGAGCAGCTGCGTCGGCTCGCGGGGATCTCGTGGGACGTCGTCGTCGAGGAGGCCCCGGGCGACGACGAGCGTGGCGGGCTCGGCTGGCGCACCCGGATCGGACTCGTCGCCGACGCCGGTGGGCGCGCGGGGATGCGGACGCACCGTTCGCACGAGGTGCAGGCACTCACCGACATGCCGCTCGCGAGCGACGCCGTGCGTGGTCTCGACCTGTTCACGCGGCGGTGGCCCGCAGGTGCGGTCATCGAGGTGGTCGCACCGGCCGGCGGTGACGCGCCGGTCGTCCTCGTCGACGGGCAGCCCTGGGACCTGCGTCGGTCACGGCCCGACGACCGCCCGACCGCCCGGCGGAGCGTGCGCGAGACGGTCACGGGGCCGGACGGCGTCGTGCACTCCTACCGGGTGCGTGCGGCCGGGTTCTGGCAGGTGCACCGTGAGGCGCCGGGCGTGCTCGTCGAGGCGGTGATCGCGGCGGTCGGGCCTGCGGTCGCCGGGGTGGCGCGGCCCCGTGTGGTCGACCTCTACTCCGGTGCGGGGCTCTTCACGGCGCCGCTCGCCAGCCTCGTCGGGCCGGACGGCGAGGTCGTCGCGGTCGAGGGGGACGCCGCTGCGGTCCGGGACGCCCGACGCAACGTCCACGACCTCGGCCAGGTACGGCTCATCGAGGGTGACGTCCGGAGCGTCCTCGCCGGCCGCGCGGACCGTCCGGCCGTGACGGGGCCTGACGGGCCGCTCGAGGCGGTCGTGCCCGCCGACGTCGTCGTGCTCGACCCGCCGCGCACCGGCGCGGGCAAGCAGGTCGTCGAGGCGATCGCGGATCTCGGTCCGCGGCGGGTCGTCTACGTCGCGTGCGACCCCGCCGCGCTCGCGCGCGACCTCGGGTATCTCGCGGGTCATGGGTACGCGCTCGTCGAGCTGCGGGCCTTCGACCTGTTCCCGCACACCCACCACGTCGAGTGCGTGGCCGTTCTCGAACGGTGATCGCCACATATCTTGACGTCAAGATAGTAGGATGACAAGCAGACAGCCGTACCAGCCGTGCCAGCAAGGGAGCGCCAGTGAGCAACGTCGACAGCTTCGGGTCGAAGGGCCAGCTGCAGGTGGCCGACGCCACCTATGAGATCTACCGCCTCGCGGCGGTCCCCGGGGTCGAACGACTCCCGTACAGCCTCAAGGTCCTCGCGGAGAACCTGCTGCGCAACGAGGACGGCGCGAACATCACCGCCGACCACGTCCGCGCGCTCGCGTCGTGGGACCCGCAGGCCGAGCCGGACACCGAGATCCAGTTCACCCCCGCGCGCGTCATCATGCAGGACTTCACGGGCGTGCCGTGCGTCGTCGACCTCGCGACGATGCGTGAGGCGGTCGCGGAGCTCGGCGGCGACGCCTCCCGCATCAACCCGCTCGCCCCGGCCGAGCTCGTCATCGACCACTCCGTCCAGATCGACGTCGCCGGACGGCGCGATGCCTTCGAGCGCAACGTCGCCTTCGAGTACGAGCGCAACGTCGAGCGCTACCAGTTCCTGCGCTGGGGCCAGACGGCCTTCGACGACTTCAAGGTCGTCCCCCCGGGCACCGGCATCGTCCACCAGGTGAACATCGAGTTCCTCGCTCGCACCGTCATGACCCGTGAGGTCGAGACGGCCGACGGCACCGTGCTCCGCGCCTACCCCGACACCTGCGTCGGCACCGACTCGCACACGACGATGGTCAACGGCCTCGGTGTGCTCGGCTGGGGCGTCGGCGGCATCGAGGCCGAGGCCGCGATGCTCGGCCAGCCGGTCTCCATGCTCATCCCGCGCGTCGTCGGCTTCCGCCTCACGGGCGAGATCCCCGCCGGCGTCACCGCGACGGACGTCGTCCTCACGATCACCCAGCAGCTGCGCCAGCACGGCGTCGTCGGCAAGTTCGTCGAGTTCTACGGCGAGGGCGTCTCCGCGGTCCCGCTCGCCAACCGCGCGACGATCGGCAACATGAGCCCCGAGTTCGGCTCGACCGCCGCGATCTTCCCGATCGACCAGGTGACGCTCGACTACCTCGAGCTCACCGGCCGCAGCCCCGAGCAGGTCGCCCTCGTCGAGGCCTACGCCAAGGAGCAGGGCCTCTGGCTCGACCCCGCCGCCCGGCCCGCATACTCCGAGTACCTCGAGCTCGACCTGTCGACGGTCGTGCCGTCGATCGCCGGACCCAAGCGTCCGCAGGACCGCATCGAGCTCTCTGCGGCCAAGGAGGCCTTCGCCGCGTCGATCCTCGACTACGCGGACCACGACGACCACGAGACGGTCGGGCATGACGAGGCGGTCGAGGAGACCTTCCCTGCGTCGGACCCGGTCGCGCCCGGTGAGCACGCGGACCCTGCGGCCGACCCGGTCGACCCGCCGCTCGCCTCCCCGGCGCGTCGCCCCCACCGCAGGGTCCCCGTGACCCTCGCCGACGGCACGCAGACCGAGCTCGACCACGGCCACGTCGCGATCGCGTCGATCACGTCGTGCACGAACACGTCCAACCCCTCGGTGATGATCGCCGCAGCCCTCGTCGCGAAGAAGGCCGTCGAGGCCGGGTTGTCCGCCAAGCCCTGGGTGAAGACGTCGATGGCACCCGGCTCGCAGGTCGTGACGAACTACTACGAGAAGGCGGGGCTGTGGCCCTACCTCGAGAAGCTCGGTTTCCACCTCGTCGGCTACGGCTGCGCGACGTGCATCGGCAACTCCGGACCGTTGTCCGAGGAGGTCTCCGCCGCGGTCAACGCGCACGACCTCTCGGTCGTGTCGGTGCTCTCGGGCAACCGCAACTTCGAGGGTCGGATCAACCCCGACGTGAAGATGAACTACCTCGCCTCACCGCCGCTCGTCATCGCCTACGCCCTCGCCGGCACGATGGTCTTCGACTTCGAGACGGAGCCGCTCGGCACCGACGACGCCGGTCGTCCCGTCATGCTCGCCGACCTGTGGCCGTCGGCCGAGGAGGTCCAGGCGACGATCGACGCCTCGATCGACCGGGCGATGTTCACGGCCGACTACGCCGACGTGTTCTCCGGCGACGAGCGCTGGCGCTCCCTGCCGACCCCCGTGGGTGACACCTTCGCCTGGGACCCGGAGTCGACGTACGTCCGCAAGCCCCCGTACTTCGAGGGCATGGGCCTCACCCCGGAGCCCGTCACGGACATCACGGGCGCCCGCGTGCTCGCCAAGCTCGGCGACTCGGTGACGACGGACCACATCAGCCCTGCGGGCGCGATCAAGGCGGACTCGCCGGCCGGACGCTACCTCGCCGAGCACGGCGTCGACCGCAAGGACTTCAACTCCTACGGGTCGCGCCGTGGCAATCACGAGGTCATGATCCGCGGCACCTTCGCGAACATCCGGCTGCGCAACCAGCTCGTCCCGGGCGTCGAGGGGGGCTTCACGATCAACCACCTCGACGGCGAGCAGACGACGATCTACGACGCCGCCGAGGCCTATCAGGCCGCCGGCGTCCCGCTCGTCATCCTCGGCGGCAAGGAGTACGGCTCGGGCTCGTCGCGCGACTGGGCGGCCAAGGGCACCGCGCTGCTCGGGGTGCGCGCGGTCCTCACGGAGAGCTTTGAGCGGATCCACCGGTCGAACCTCATCGGCATGGGCGTGCTCCCGCTGCAGTTCCCGGCGGGGGAGTCCGCCGACTCGCTCGGGCTCGACGGCACGGAGACCTTCGACATCAGCGGCGTCACCGCGCTCAACGAGGGTCGCACCCCGTCGACCGTCGCCGTCACCGCGACGAGGACCGACGGCACGGTCGTCCAGTTCGACGCGGTCGTCCGGATCGACACCCCCGGCGAGGCGGACTACTACCGCAACGGCGGCATCCTGCAGTACGTGCTGCGCTCGCTCGTCGCCTGACCCGCGCGCGCAGCACGACGACGAAGGGCCCGGCGGCGCCGGGCCCTTCGTCGCGTTCGCTGCCGGTCACGCCGGATCGAAGCCGAACACTCGACCATAGAAGGCGAGCTCAGCAGCGGCGACCCGCTGGACGCTCGCAGCCTGCCGGAACCCGTGACCCTCACCCTTGAGCAGGACGAGCTCCGCCTCGAGGCCCTTGGCAGCGACCGCAGCCGCCATGAGCTCGGCCTGTGCGGGCGGGACGACGCGGTCCTCCGTGCCCTGGAAGAGGATCATCGGGGCGGCCAGGCGGTCGGTGTGATGCAGCGGCGAGCGTGCGAGGTAGCGGTCGCGCGCCTCGGGGTAGGGGCCGACGAGACCGTCGAGGTAGCGGCTCTCGAACTTGTGGGTGTCGCGGGCGAGCGCCTCGAGGTCACTCACGCCGAAGTGGCTCGCTCCCGCAGCGAAGACGTCGGTGAAGGTGAGGGCCGCGAGCGTCGTGAAGCCTCCGGCGCTCCACCCGCGGATCGCGAGACGCGTGCCGTCGACGAGCCCGCGGGCGGCGAGCGCGCGCGCTCCGGCCG
>JAFABT010000281.1 GCA_023425905.1 Actinomycetes bacterium
CACGTGGTCCGGCCCGGCGGCGTGGATCGCGACGCCACGGCGGGCTGCCGCCGCACGCACCCGCTCCGCCGCACCGGGGACCCGGACCCGCACCGTGTCGAAGCGCAGGGCGTCGTCGACGTCGGCGCCCGCCGCCGAGAGTGCCGCGGCAAGCCGCTCAGCGTGCGCCCGCGTCTCGGTCGCGATGGCCCGCAGGCCCTCGGGCCCGTGGTGGACGGCGTACATCGCGACGACGACGGCGAGCAGCGCCTGCGCGGTGCAGATGTTGCTCGTCGCACGCTCCCGTCGGATGTGCTGCTCCCGGGTCTGCAGGGCGAGGCGGTAGGCCTGGGCGCCGACGTCATCCTTGCTCACGCCGACGAGGCGCCCCGGCAGCGTCCGCTCGAGGCCCTGCCGGACGGCGATGTATGCCGCGTGCGGCCCGCCGTAGGACAACGGCACGCCGAGCCGCTGCGCGGAGCCGACGGCCACGTCCGCACCGAGCTCGCCCGCAGGCACGAGGAGGGTCGCGGCGAGCGGGTCCGTCGCGATCGTCACGAGCCCGCCCGCGGCGTGGGCGGCGTCGACGACGGCGCGCACGTCGTGCACCCGCCCGCTCGCCCCGACCTGCTGGACGACGACCCCCGCGAGCGCACCGGGCGTCTCGCACACGTCGTCGGGCAGGCCGCCCGTGAGATCGGCGACCCGCACCCGCAGGCCGAGGCCACGGGCGCGGGTGAGGGTGACGTCGATCGACTGCGGCCAGAGGTCCGCGTCGAGGAGGATCCAGCCGTCCTTCGCACCCTTGACGGAGCGGTGCATGAGGGCGACGGCCTCCGCGACGGCGGTCGCCTCGTCGAGGAGGGACGCCCCGGCGATCGGCAGCCCGGTGAGGTCGGCGACGACGGTCTGGAACGTGAGATGCGCCTCGAGCCGGCCCTGGGAGATCTCCGGCTGGTAGGGCGTGTAGGCGGTGTACCAGGCGGGGTTCTCGACGACGTTGCGGCGGATCACCGCGGGCGTCGACGTCGCGTGGTAGCCCTGGCCGATCATCGACCGCAGGACGGTGTTGCGCCCCGCCCGCTCGCGCAGCGCCGCGAGCACCTCACGTTCGGTGCGCGCGGCAGGCAGGTCGAGCGGACGCCCGGAGCGGATCTGCGGCGGGACCGCGGCGTCGACGAGCGCGTCGAGGGTCTCGAACCCGACGGCCTCGAGCATGCGGTCACGGTCGGCGGGACGCGGCCCGATGTGTCGGTCGGCAAAGACGTGGGTCACGAGGTGGACTCCTGGGTCGACGAGGTGGACGCCTCCCCGATCTGTCATGGGACCTGAGAGTTTGGTCGACCCGACCCGGCCACGCCGGCGGAGAGTCGACTTGCACCGTCGGTGGGCCGCGCGCGGCGGCCACTTTCCAGATGTGCCTCGCCGCGGCGGTACAGGGGCCTGAGAGATTCCCGGGGAGAGATTGCTCCTTCGGCGCCTCACCGTCGACCCCGGGGGGGGGTATGGCGGGGAGAACTCTCCCGCCGCGGTTCGAGCAGCGTGATGTGCGGTTGTGGGTCGAGCGTAGTGGCTCGCGCCGCGTCGCGTCCGTACCGTCTCGCCCGGGCTCCGCGACCCGCTCACGTCGCCCGGTGCGGCGGCGGGCGCGAGCGGCCGCGGCGGGTGGCGGGGCCGGGCATGGGACAGCCCGTGGGTTGCCTCTCCGGTGCGGAGGGGCTGCCACGATGGACGACGTCGTGGCCCCCACGGGCTGCGGTGGCTGCCAGGGTCTTGCTCGCCGCCCCCGAAATCCCTCGGGTGAGCGGGCGTGGACCTGGAAGTCCGTCCCGGTTGCTCGGGCGACTAGCGGGCAGTCACCTCTCGTGTCCGAAACACCTTCATGTTGTGGACCACCTCCTTCCTACGATGCGACGACGCTACGCCCGCGTCGTGCGGTGTTCAACGGCTTTTCTCGGGGAGGTGCGACGGCGCAGGCCAGCGCGTCACAGCGCGCTCGCGACGACGCCGAGGACCGCCGCCCGCGCGTCGGGAGCGCGGGTGCCGGGCGGCCAGCCGTGGGTGCGGACGGCTTCGACGAGGGTGGCGACCTCGGCGGCGGCGTCCGGGCGGTCGAGCAGCTCGACGAACGCCTCGCTTCGGTGCCGGAACGCCACGACGCGCGCCTGGACCGGGCCCGAGTCGAGCAGCTCGCCGACGAGGGGATGGTCGAGCACGGCCGCAAGCAGGTCGCGCGTGCTCAGCCCCGGCAGGGCGTCCTCCGGAACCTCGTGCACGACGAGGAGCGCGTCGTCGCCGCCCACCCGGACGCGGACGGTCACGGCCTCGAGGGAGGCGGCGTCGACAGGTGCCGCTCCCGGCCACAGCGCCGGGACGGCGAAGGCGCCGAGCACCACCAGGACCGCAACACCCCGTCGCACCGCCCCGCCCCCGATCCCCGACCGCGGCTCACGCCCGACCGTCCCGTGGGGCGCATCCGTCGTCGCCCCTTACGAACAGAACGCGCGAGCCGACCCGGGAGGTTGGGGTGGGCCGACGTCGTCCCGGCCGCTGCACCCCTGCCCGCGCAGCCGCAGCGCCCCCGGGGAACCCGCCGAGCGGAAACTTCGGTGCGCCAGACGCACCAAAGTCTCCGTTCTGCCGCACGCGGCACGCGACGCGAGGGGTACGGAGGTGCGGGGGCAGAGCGGTGCGGGCGCGG